>JQDQ01000121.1 GCA_000747625.2 Smithella sp. SCADC | reverse complement strand
AGATTTAATAAATGAGCTACTTTCTGAACCAGAGTTCGAAGAGAAACTTCAAGATAGAGTCGACAGATATATTGCAGACTATCTTCTTAATCTAAAACTTTCTTCACAACCTTTTATCGACGATCCCTTTGATGCCGTATACCTGGCAGACTTACAACCAGACATAATATATATCAAAACTATTGATGAATTTAATTTATTAAAAAATATTATCGACCTATCTGATACAATTTCATTCAAAGATGAATGGGATGATTAGTCTATGTATTATATCGATGATGAAACATTTGATACAAATTCTTTAATACAAGGAGACATCTTATCCAATATTCATCTACTTGGCGCAATTCATTTTGGCATAATAAATTATATAACTACTTCTTCCGAGGATAAAAAAGGTTGGAACGTTTCAAAACCGCCAGATTTTGCAGATGCAATGGTATTATCACATTCATGTGAAATTTCCTTAGAAAATAAGACAAAGCTTACCAGCATAATATTAGCCCCAATCCGAGATATAAATTCTGCAACTGCCCCTGAAAAAATAAGTGAACTTATAGAAACAAATATAATAGATACTTCAAGTGAAAAAAGTTATTTAAAATATTTTTATGTAGAGCCTAATAACAAACTAAAATATATTGCAGGTGGCGTTGTTGATTTTTCCAAATGTTTTAGTATCAGAAAAAATTCATATGATTTTATCTTACAAAAAAAATACTACAAATTAAACCAGAAATTAGAAATAAAATGTCATTAAAACTTTCATTATATTTCCATCGTTGATATTTAACAAATTATAGTAAAAGGTAGTAAAAGGGGACTAGTAAAAGGGGACAGATTTATTTTTTATTCTTCCTCGGTCGTCCTTGCCCTCGAAATTCGATACGATGATTAATTTTTGTTTCAATTTCGTCAATGAACCGATTGCTGCCGGTTAATTGTCCTCGCTGTAGCGATTTGCGCATCAATTCCCATTCGCCTTCGGGAATAGATCTTTCACCCAAGCCTCATAACGTTCCTCTCTCTTTTTTCTGCTCTTAGCCAACCCTGCATAACAAGGGTCTTCATCCAGCCACCCGGGTAAAAAGAGGTTGTTGCTTGACTCATTAGCGATGTTGGATACCACATTTCAAATGGTAATCTACACTCTTGCTAACTCAAACAAGTTGCGCCTTAGGTGAAGTCAATAACTAAGACAAGACTTAATTAGACACTTTTTGTCAAATACATAAGGATGGTATTGATTATCTTAAGTATGAGAGCCAAAGTGACATGACCATAAGCATTTTATTTTTCTTTTATCATTTTTGACACTTTTTCTATGGCAATGTCTTTCGTTCGAATCTCATTAATCAACATTAGTTCATAACTGGAAAGATTTTCTACTCCGATGTTTCGCTGAAGTTCAAGTTGAACAATTTCAGCTTCGGTCGGTTCAAACAACTTCGTGAATATAATTTCTTCATTAATCAAGTATTTGATATCTGCTATGGAAAGCAAATTCCACTCGCGTATTTTATCGAAAACGTCTCTCGATAATTCTTTCTGAGCAATGGATATGACAGATTTATTTTCCTGAGATATCTTTGTCAGTTTCACTATGGGGCTGGGATAATCAGATGACAGGTTGAAAATGTCTTTTTCTTTTTTCCGCCTGAACAGAAAAATATTATTATGATCATCCTTTAATAGGATTGCATATATCAATGGTAAGCCGATATTGGAAAATCTTTTTAATTCAGGAAAAGGAGCGATGAGCGTAATCATACGGAGTTGTTTGTTGAGTTTCGATAAAAAATATAATGGTTCGAGATTATCAAATACAACACCATCCGGCATAAACATTTTTATCAGGCGGCCATTGCTTTTGAACGGATAAGACACACCTATTCAGCTAATCACAAATATACAGCCATTTCACGCCTATTCCGTCTATTGTTCCCACCCAGATTGTTTTTTTACAGAGTAACTTTCCGTAATTCTTTTATAAATGATAGCGTATCTTCTGGCTGATTAAATCTGTACAATAGCTATAACTTGAAATGTATTTGACAAATGGTAACTTATATGCTACTATTCACCTATGAATAATTCATTCTATTATGAAGTAGAAGAATTGGAAATTGAGGGACGCTCACCATTTGGCTCATGGTTTGATGACTTGGATGCCGTTGCAGCTGTAAAGGTAACAGTAGCAATAACCAGACTTCAAATGGGAAATTATTCCAACGTAAAATATATCGGCAGTGGAGTAGCTGAATATAAAATTGATTTTGGACCGGGCTACAGGATTTATTTCGGAAAAGATGGAAGTAAATTGATAATTTTGCTCTGCGGAGGAGATAAGAAAACACAGAGCAAAGACATCAAGAAAGCTAAAAAATATTGGCAGGATTATAAAAGTAGAAAGAAACAGGAGGTATAGATATGGCTCTTACAAGAAAATTTAAAGATACTGTGCAACGAAGAGTGATTTCCGATCCGGATTTCCGCCATGCGTTGCTTATAGAAGCTATCAATGAATTACTTGCCGGCGATCACAGTGTCGCCAAATCAATACTCCGGGATTATATAAATGCGACGATAACATTTCCGGTACTGGCGCAGAAGCTTCATAAATCAAGCAAAAGCATTCACAGGATGCTTGGTCCCAAAGGCAATCCTCGCATGGATAGCCTTGCCGGAATACTTAAAGTTTTACAGAGTAAAGAATCTATAAAACTTCATGCAAACATGTCTTAAGCGTATACTCACTGTTGTCCCCACCCTGTTATTTTTATATTGCAGGGAAGGTATTTTAAGGGGATTGTAACCCCCATTAATTCTTCCCTGCACCCATCAAAAGATCTCCCTACGTTTTACTAAGAATTTTCTTATAGGACACAGGAACATTCAGCACACAGTCAGATACACCGCCGCCAAACCGGCGCGGTTTGAAAGGCTTTGGCGATAGTCTCTTATCATAAACCAAGCTGGCTGTGCGAACCGAGACGCACCAGATCGAGATGCTCATCGTCGGGTTTGCGGTAAATAAGTATGAGATCGGGCTTGACATGGCAGTCACGATGATCTGACCATTCACCAATAAGTGGATGGTCAACATTGCTTTTTGGTAAAGGCATATCGGCGGCGAGTAAATTCACGATCTTCATCAAGGCGGCGTTGATGATTTTGCTGTGCCGCCCTGATTTTTCCCGTTTGTAGTCACGCTTAAAGCGGGCCGTGTATCTAATCTCCCGCATTGAGTTTCTTAAGCAGGCGGTCAGGGGTTCCTGCCGTAGTAAGCTTGCCGCGACGAGCGGCCTTCATGGCCTCAATAGTTTCGTCATTGGGGATGAGAGGCTCAAAAGGCAACGCCTTTTCTTTTGCAATGCGAATCATCATCATGCGGAAAGCATCCGCAACGGTAAGCCCGATAGAAGCAAGCACCGCTTCGGCTTGCGCCTTAACGTGATCATCAATACGCGCACGGACAACTGGGTTTGTAGCCATATATAATTACCTCCATTGGGCTACAATGTAGCACAACAAGGAGATAAGGTCAAGTATTTTTTAATAGGGCTTTGTATTTGGAGCAAATCTTCTCGGTAGCCCAACCCTTCCCCTTTTCTGCTTATTACAAACGCCTAGTTTCCGGCGCCACCAAGCTACATCTGATTTTCCCGCCCTGCTTGAGGTTGGTATAGGCATGATAAGGCTATATTCATAATTTGTGATTTTATCCGCTGAAAAAGTGTGCCGCTTATTTCGCTATCGCTCCGAGGCTTTCAGCATGTCGCTTGCCGCTGCATAAGCAACACCTATTCAGCTAATCACAAATATACAGCCATTTCACGCCTATCCCGTTTATTGTCATTTGAATTATTAATTGCTGTTAAAAGCCGCTTTACTTTGTTCGGAGGTTAAATCTTTGTTTTTAAATTGTCTACTTTGATAGGATCAGTTTTAAAATTTAAATTCTCACATAACTGCATGGAGACCCCGAAATTAACAATACGCTTGAGCAATCCTAATACGTGTTTAACGGATTGCGGTTTCAAATTCTTTGACAGTTTAATACGCAAACGATCAACGTCAAGCTTGATAATGTCATGTGGTTCTTTATTTCCAAATTCAGGTAATAAATATTTTTGACATCTTCCCTTTTCTATATTTATAGATTTTAATTCTGACTTATGTGCTTCATACTTATCCCATAGACGTGCAATAGTCATTTTACCGGCTTCTGCCTGTTTTGCTGCTTTTACTTCATCTCTTATTTCTTTACGGGATTTACGCTTTCCATCGATTCTGGCAGCGCGGAACCTGCTTGCTCTGGAAGGTGTCATGTCATCGGCAAATTGACGGTCGACTTTTTCTTCAAAGACTTTGCCGTCTTTTTAAAAGACGATGTAAAATATTTTTTCTTTACCCGGACTGCTTATTCTATCGCCAATACGATAAAATACACCTTTGTAATTCGTTTTAAATCTCTTCATAATACCTCTGCAGGTTGGAAAATTTATTTCACAAATAATTATAAAGTGTGTACATAGCTCTATAATTTATGTAGAGTTCTTTCTCATCATATGTTCAAGGTTGGGAAAATTTATTCGTTATCAGATCATAAACCAAGTGCATCAATTTCCAACCTTGGTGATGAATATACAAAAATCTCACAGTAAGTCAAGGTAAATGTAACTTACCTAAACTATTGAGATATAGTAAATGAGCGTAAAATGTTGAATGAAGTGGTAAAGGGCATGTATCGGGCTCCGAAGCCAGGTGCCGTGAGTTCGAATCTCACATCGCCCACCAAGCCATAATCCATTAAAGTCTTAGGAAGCGCAAAAACCCGTTAGAAATAGCGGGTTTTTGTTGCTTTTAGTCCAGAGACGTGTTATAAGATTTATCAACATGGGGAAAAGCACTAGCCTTTATCATGAAACCGGTCCGCTGGAAGAAAAAATAAAAGAATAAACTGTTCGTACTCCCATCAGAAGAAATATCTGAAGAAATTAAACATTAAAAATAAACTTAACTTTTATATTACTTCCATATAATGATACCATCAAATGATGGTATCATTATATGGAAGAAGGAAATGGGAGCAACTCCGAACTTGTGGGCCTTTGTATTAGTTTTAATAGATTCATAACACGTAAAGACAAAGGCAGGAATATGTAAGTCTTCTTGTACAGTTCTGTCTCAAAAGACTGGAGAGGATGTAACTCCTCTCTCAGTACGTTTTTTCACCACCATGCCGTTTCGACGGCGGTCGGATAGTCAATGTTGCAAATCAGTTATTTAGAGGGGAGCGGTTTATTTAATTCAACAGGAGGTATTGAATGAGAGATGTATTTATTGTCAGTGCTGTCAGAACACCGGTTGGCAGGCGAAAAGGGTATTATCGTGAATACATAGCCCCGGAACTGCTTGCTCTTGTACTCAACGAGGTTGCCTAACGCGTCCAACTTGACGTAACTCAATTAGACGATGTTATCACTGGATGCGTGTACCAGATCGGCGAACAGGGATTCAACATTGCGCGAATGGGTGTTCTATCATCACGGCTTCCGGTGACGCTGGGAGGTATCAGCGTGAACCGCCAGTGCGGGAGCAGCCTTTCCACGATACAGATTGGCTATGATAGCCGCGGGGACTATGGATACGGTAATTGCCAGCGGCTGCGAGCTCATGTCCAAGTATACCATCAGCTCCGACGTGCAAGGCACGTTACCCAACGGAGAGAATGCGGGTCATCCAATCACGCAATTATACTTAGACCGTTACGGCATGCCGAACCAGATGGTCTCCGCTCAAGCCGTAGCCAACCAGTGGAAAGTAACCAAGGAAGAGTGTCAGGATTTTGCTATCGCGAGTCACGAAAAGGCCTTAAAGGCCACGAAAGAAGGCTATTTTAAGAAAGAGATCATGACGGTTCAGGGGTTGGACAAGGACGGTAACAAAATCCTTTGCGATACCGACGAGCCGATGCGCGCCGGAGTTACCAGGGAAGGACTTGACAGTCTCAAGGTATTGCCCGGAACCGACTGGATGACGACCGGTCTTTCCAGCACAGTTACGGACGGGGTGTCCGCGATTTTGCTCATGAGCGGTGAAAAAGTGAAGAAACTGGGGCTGACGCCGCTGGCTCGCGTCGTGGCCAACGCCGTAGTTGGCTCCGACCCTAAGCTGATGCTCACCGGCCCCATGACGGCGACGCCGAAAGTGCTCAAGATGGCTGGTTTGAAAATGGACGACATCAACCTCTTCGAAGTGAACGAGGCCTTTGCGCCGATCCCGCTGGCCTGGGCGAAAGAGGTCAAGGCCGATATGACGAAACTCAACGTCAATGGCGGCGCCATGGCGCTGGGACACCCTGTGGGAAACAGCGGGTGCCGTCTCAGTGTCACCGCGATTCATGAACTGCAACGGCGGAAAGCGAAATACGCCCTGGTGACCCTCTGCACTGGCGGCGGGCAGGCCCCGGCGACAATATTCGAGAGAGTTTAGCTTTGAAATTTGTTTATTGCTGAAACTCCAATTCCGAAAGCGCATAACCTAAATGATCAGTTTAATTGTTTTTCTGGCCGTGGGTGTATCCGGGTGTACGGCAACAAGGCACACCGTACAGAATACCGCCGTTACTTTATATCTCTTTATACGGTTGGAACAGAATATACTTTGCGAGCCATGAAAGTCAATAATTCTAAATTTCGTAAAGCTTTAGAAAGTGGGACAACTGTTTATGATGCGGTTAAATTCCTGACTAAATATGATTTGAAAGCTCTGACCTGGTATGGGGTCAATCTTGCCAAGCGGGTAACGCTGCAGTTGGAAACCCCGGATGTGATTATGGATGTTCAGGATGGCATTGGGCGGTGGAGCTGAATCTTCCCGAGATGCATTTGCTAACGGCAACAGGGCGGAAAATGGTGAATTTGGAGTGATGGATGTATTGCAGGCAAGGTACCTTGCTGCACTTATCAAGGATCCGGAAATGTATGACCGGTTGAACAATAGAGTACTGCAAATGGATCCCTGTAAGCTTGGTGGCGGCCTGTGTATAGTAAATGAACTGGCCAAGCAAAAGGCGCGGTATAATCTGGAAAATAAATGCAGATACATGGATTGTCCCTGATAGTTTATTTTAACATGAGACAAGTTGTTCAAGCAAACATTGAAAAATAAACTTGCAAACGATGAAAGCGTACTATAAAATAAAAAAAATGAGAACAGCCCTCGAAAAAGCCCGCAAAGACCCTGAATCGATGAAGGCAAGGATTCTTGCCGCTGCGCGTATCGTGTTCGGTGAATACGGTTTCCACGGTACGACAACCAGGATGCTCGCCAAGGAAGTTGGCATCGACATTTCCACACTGCACTACCACTGGGGTGACAAAAAGGACCTCTATGAGGCCGTCATTCTCGACATGAACCGCGACTTGGGACGTGAGCTTAGCGCGGTGGAAAAAATAATTCATGGCCGTCCCCTGGATGAACGTATAAAAATTGCCATAGCTTTGATGACGGACTACCTGTTCGCCAATCCCGAAGTATCGAATCTCATGTTCCATCGATATTTCAGCAAGACAAGGCACGATATGATAATTGATTTCAAAGTCCCGGAATTCACCGGCGACATTGCCCGCTCAATGGGTTTGACAAAGGACGCAAAAAAAACACCTCCCAGTGGCATGCTGGAGGTCCTGACAGTTATGAACGGCATTCATAATTTTGTCTCCGGAGAAAACTTCTTCCGTCCCATGGTCAAACTCAACCATAAAGAGTACATCGAAATGGTCAAGGAGACCCTGCAGTTCGTCCTCATCCCGGGCTTCACAAGCAGAGAAGAAAAGAAAAGTCAGAAGGTTCGAAAAATCCTTAGAATCGGCAGTTCAAGGGCGCGATCAAAATTATTTTGACATACGATACAGTACTTCTCAAACGCCCTTTAATCAGAAGCAATAGCTAATTAAATCATACATTAAAAAACAATAATAATAAAAAACCCGTGTGAAAGCGGGTTTTTTATTTGACATACAAACAAGATTTCCTTATATATTTCAGCCATAAAAAAGCGCTATGATACGCTATAAATTACAGAAGGACTGAGGCTATGAAAGGTTTGTTCGCAAGAAAGCCGTTACGGCTTATCATGGCGGAGCCTGAGGGTGAACAACATCAACTAAAAAGAGTGCTTGGACCGGGGGGACTGATCAGCCTTGGAATAGGTGTCATGATCGGTGCGGGAATTTTTGTGCTGTCAGGCCAGGCTGCGGCAACTTACGCCGGTCCCGCCATTATACTTTCCTTTGTCATTTCCGCGTTCGGATGTGCTCTGGCCGGCCTGTGTTACGCCGAATTTGCTTCGATGATTCCAATTTCCGGAAGCGCTTATACCTATGCATACGCTACTCTGGGCGAATTTATGGCATGGATAATCGGCTGGGATCTTGTGCTGGAATATCTTTTCGGAGCGTCAACAGTTGCAGTGGGTTGGTCGGGATATGTGGTGAGCTTTCTGAAAGATTTTAATATCAACATTCCCGCAATTTTCTGTCAGTCTCCGTTTTCCTATTCAGTTACGGATGGCTGGAGTACGACCGGAGCAATTTTGAATTGTCCGGCCATTTTTATCGTGGGAATTATGACAACACTGCTGGTTATCGGCATTCGCGAATCGACCCGGGTTAACAATTTTATCGTACTTGTCAAACTGACAGTCATTGTTCTTTTTATCGTAGTGGGAATTTTTTTCATCAGGTTTGCCAACTGGACGCCGTTTCTACCCGAAAATACAGGTCAGTTCGGTTCGTTCGGCTGGACCGGAGTAATACGCGGAGCGGGCGTAATCTTTTTTGCCTATATCGGTTTTGATGTGGTTTCTACCGCAGCTCAGGAAGCGCGTAATCCTCAGCGCGACATGCCTATCGGCATACTGGGATCGCTTGTTGTCTGCACGATTATTTTTATCCTGATGACAGCCGTGCTTACCGGCATCATGAAATATACGGAACTTGCCGTTCCGGATCCTATCGCTGTTGCGGTTAATGCCGCAGGTCCCGGTATAGCGTGGCTCAGGCCGTTCATTAAAATTGGCGCTATTGCCGGATTAAGTTCCGTAGTTCTCGTATTGCTCATGGCTCAGCCGCGTGTTATTTTTGCAATGGCGCGGGATGGTTTGCTCCCCAAAGCATTTGCCCGCGTACATCCGCGTTTCAAAACGCCGTATGTACCGACAATTCTGACAGGATGTGTCGCGGCAATTATATCAGGCCTTTTTCCCATCAATATCCTCGGAGAACTGGTTTCCATAGGAACCTTACTGGCATTTACCATTGTATGTATAGGCGTGCTTGTTCTGCACTATCGTCATCCGGAATATCCACGTGTTTTTCGCACACCGTGGGTGCCGTTTGTTCCTGTTGCGGGTGCCATCGTAACTCTTCTTCAGATGATATTTCTGCCGTTTGATACGTGGCTTCGTCTTATTGTCTGGATGGCAATAGGTTTTTGCATATACTTCTTTTACAGTCGAAAACACAGCAGATTAAGAATTTTATCACCGGAAGAGTAATAAAAAAGCCGGAAACGGAAGCGGGTCTTAAACATTATTTTATAACGCTATTTTATTTAATTGACTTTCCAATCCATTCTTTATTATATACTCGCATTATTAATCTGCTCTCAAAGTTGTAAAATCCATCGATTTTGGATTCGTCATGGCATCGAAAATCATTTTAGAAAGATTTCTCTGGTTTCACAGCGAAATCAAAGACTTGAGCAATAAAGTTTCAGTCCGCAATATTGAATATTCCAAAACAGCCGAAAAAATATATCACGCGATGCTCGAAGCCCTGCTTTCCGCCAAACCCGTGAGAATAGAATACCCTTCGCCGCATAATTCCGAAACGGCCACCCGCGACATTCTGCCGCTGCACCTGCTTCACTACAGGGGCACATGGCATATCATTGCGCACTGCGCGTTGAAAAATGAACTCAGGGATTTTGTTTTATTGCGCATCAAATCAATCACGCCTTGTGAAAATAAAATTGTTACCCGTTTTGCCGCTGAACAAGTCAGAGAATATATCCGTCACACTTTTGGCATCTTCCACGGCAAAGCAACAAATGAAGTCTGTCTGTGTTTTTCCAAAGACGTTTCTTCCTGGATTGCCGAACAGGCCTGGCATCCGGCGCAGAAGACTGTCATAAAAAAAGACGGCAGACTCTGCCTCACCATACCCGTGTCCGACTTCCGGGAAATCAAACGCGAAATACTAAAATACGGCGCGCAGGTGGAAGTTGTGTCGCCAAAATCACTGCGAATGGAAATAAAAAATGAAATTGAAAAGATGAAAAAGGTGTACCGGTGATAATATGTTTGTAATTATGCTGTTTGACAGAGGTATCAAGATCAAAATTGTTATTCCCCAGCGCGCAGACCGGCGAATACCGGTTGACCGGGGAATCCATCGCCATCTGTCATTCCCGCATGCTTCTGGCGGGAATCCGGAATTTATGATGGACATATTTAAAAATATGCTCACAAATATACGTTACAGATTACATATAAGTTATTTTCTCATAGGACACGCTATGGGGGTCGGGAAAGAGTAGAATCAAAACCATACACCTTTGGGGGACGCGAGGTTCGAGGCGCAAGACATAAGAGAGGATGGAATGCAATGTCCCCCGCTGGCGGGGGTGGCGCGAAGCGCCGGAGGTGGATGCATAGTAAGCAAGCACAAAGGTGAAGGTAAAAAACAGCCGGTGACAATGGTTGATGAAAAAAGCAATTTTGGAAATAACTGCCGATGACGGCAAAAGAGGAATAAACACAATCGATTCAAAAGATAATTCATTGGCATGAAGGAGACTGAGTATGGGTTTTAAGGAAGACGAAACAATTGAACTCAAATTCAGGGAAAGAAAAACCTTAAATTGAAAGCTAAGAATGTGCTGCAACGCAAAGGTGGCAAAAAGGCAGGGCGGTGGGAAGTGGTAAAGTGAAGCGATGTGACGGAGGCATGAACGAACAGCAAAAAAATTATTCTCATAGGACATGCTATGGGGGTGGAGGGGTGGTAAGACAAAATAAAATTTTGCGAATCAAAAGTGACTTGCCAATATTTTTTTATGGTAATGACATGCAATTGTATTGTAAAAGCACACACAGCACTCAACAAATAATCTGCCTCAAGGCAGCATCTTTAAAATAGTTTCAAAAGAAGAAAGCAGGGAATGAAGATCATAGAGATTACTACAGGGCGGAAATAACGGCTGAAAAAATTGACATTCAGGGGAAAGAAATGACCATCATTTCTCAAATTGTACCTCATAAAAAAAATCCAGAGACTGAGCCTGGCTAAAATTAATTTAATTGATATTAAAATTTCAGCTAATTATGGTATAATATAACAAAATAAAGGTTATTGAGGCGGGAGTATGAATATAAATAATCGGGAAACCGTCCTGCAAGAGTTACGCAGGATTAAGCCTGATCTGAAAAAGCAATATGGAGTCACAAAAATAGGCATTTTCGGATCTTTTGCCCGCAACGAGATTCGTGACGACAGCGATGTGGATGTGATTGTGGAGATGAATGAGCCTGATTTATTTTACATGGTGCACATTAAAGAAGCGTTGGAAGAAAAATTCAAAATGCCCGTAGATGTGATTCGTTATCGGGCGATGATGAACAAATATCTAAAAGCACGGATTGACCGCGAGGCCGTCTATGTATGACAAATTGCTCCTCGAGGAAAAACTGGAACAGATCCTGGATGCCGTTGAGCGCATAAACAGGCGCTTTGTAGGCGTCACAACGCCAAATGATTTTCTGGCAACCGATATCAATCATGATAAACTCGATGCCATCGCCATGCTGCTTATTGCTGTTGGCGAGAGCTTCAAAAAGATCGACAAAGAAACTGAAGGTTCATTTTTAAAGAAATACCCTGATATTGACTGGAAAGGTGTCATTGGCTTACGCAATATATTGGCGCATGATTATTTCGGTAGTGTATGTTGAGGTAATCTTCAAAATTTGTCAACGGGATATCCCGCAACTCATAAAGACGCTGGAACAAATGCAGGGCACTATCAAGTAGTGGCAAGCCGTCAAATCTTTTCCCAATGATCGCATGAGATGCAGAACGACGACATTCGCAGGTTTGCGGCATCGGGTCCAACGCCCGCGGCTCCTGTTAATATTTGATGGCTACTTGGTATAAATACCTACGCTCAAATATATTATCAGGTTCCAAATAAATATTTTCGTAGGACACGCTATGGGGGTGGAGTTAGTTTAGAATAAAAAATAGATTAGAAGTTCAGTATAATTTTATTTAAAGGGAGACTTGTATTATGCAAACACTATTTGAAAATTTCACAAATCAGTATCCGGTGAGTAAGACTTTGCGTTTTGAGTTGATCCCGCAGGGAAAAACAAAAGATTTTATAGAACAGAAAGGTCTTTTAAAAAAAGACGAGGATCGTGCGGAAAAATATAAGAAAGTAAAAAACATTATTGATGAATATCATAAAGATTTCATTGAGAAATCACTGAACGGTTTAAAATTAGACGGGCTTGAGGAGTATAAGACTTTATATTTAAAGCAGGAAAAAGACGATAAAGATAAAAAGGCGTTTGATAAAGAAAAAGAAAATCTTAGGAAACAGATTGCGAATGCTTTTAGAAACAATGAAAAGTTTAAAACGCTCTTTGCCAAGGAATTAATAAAGAACGATTTGATGAGTTTTGCCTGTGAGGAAGACAAAAAAAACGTAAAGGAGTTTGAAGCTTTTACAACTTATTTCACTGGGTTTCACCAGAACAGGGCAAACATGTATGTGGCGGATGAGAAACGAACGGCTATTGCGAGCCGGCTTATACATGAGAATCTGCCCAAGTTCATTGATAACATCAAGATATTTGAAAAGATGAAAAAAGAAGCACCCGAGCTTCTTTCCCCTTTTAATCAAACATTAAAGGATATGAAGGATGTTATCAAGGGTACAACATTGGAAGAAATATTTTCACTGGATTATTTCAATAAGACACTTACACAATCGGGGATTGACATATACAATTCCGTAATCGGCGGCAGAACACCCGAAGAGGGAAAAACCAAAATCAAGGGCTTAAACGAATATATCAATACTGATTTTAACCAGAAGCAGACCGATAAGAAAAAAAGACAGCCCAAGTTCAAGCAACTCTACAAGCAGATTTTGAGCGACAGGCAGAGCCTGTCATTTATTGCGGAGGCATTCAAAAATGATACTGAAATTCTGGAAGCAATAGAAAAATTCTATGTAAATGAATTGCTGCATTTTTCCAATGAAGGCAAATCAACCAATGTATTGGATGCAATCAAAAATGCTGTAAGCAATCTTGAATCTTTCAACCTGACTAAGATTTATTTCAGAAGCGGCACTTCATTGACCGATGTTTCCAGGAAAGTATTTGGAGAATGGAGCATTATTAACAGGGCTTTAGATAATTACTACGCAACAACCTACCCCATCAAGCCAAGAGAGAAATCAGAGAAATACGAAGAGCGGAAAGAGAAATGGCTCAAACAGGATTTTAACGTCAGCCTAATTCAGACCGCAATTGATGAGTACGACAATGAAACAGTTAAGGGAAAAAACAGTGGGAAAGTCATCGTTGATTACTTTGCGAAGTTCTGCGATGACAAAGAGACTGATTTAATTCAGAAGGTCAATGAAGGCTATATAGCTGTCAAGGATTTGCTGAACACCCCTTATCCTGAAAATGAGAAGCTCGGGAGCAATAAAGATCAGGTCAAACAGATAAAGGCATTTATGGACAGCATAATGGACATTATGCATTTTGTAAGACCGCTGAGCCTGAAGGATACTGATAAAGAGAAAGACGAAACATTCTATAGTCTGTTTACCCCTCTATACGACCATCTGACCCAGACCATCGCACTCTACAATAAGGTGCGTAACTACCTCACACAGAAACCATACAGCACGGAAAAGATAAAACTGAACTTTGAAAACTCCACATTGCTGGGTGGATGGGATTTAAATAAAGAAACAGACAATACAGCTATTATACTGAGGAAAGAGAACCTTTATTATCTGGGCATTATGGACAAGAGGCATAACAGGATATTCAGAAACGTACCTAAAGCGGATAAAAAGGATTCCTGCTACGAGAAAATGGTTTACAAGCTTCTGCCTGGAGCAAATAAAATGCTGCCGAAGGTATTCTTTTCGCAGTCACGGATACAGGAATTTACTCCGTCAGCCAAACTGCTGGAAAACTACGAGAATGAGACGCACAAAAAAGGTGATAATTTCAACCTGAATCATTGCCACCAATTAATTGATTTTTTCAAAGACTCAATCAACAAACACGAGGACTGGAAAAACTTTGATTTCAGGTTTTCAGCCACATCCACCTATGCTGATTTAAGCGGATTCTACCACGAGGTGGAACATCAGGGCTATAAGATAAGTTTCCAGAGCATAGCCGATTCCTTCATTGACGATTTGGTCAATGAAGGGAAACTCTATCTTTTCCAAATATACAACAAGGATTTCTCACCTTTCAGTAAGGGCAAGCCCAACCTGCACACCCTCTACTGGAAGATGCTCTTTGATGAGAATAATTTAAAAGACGTGGTTTATAAACTAAATGGTGAGGCCGAGGTATTCTACCGCAAGAAATCCATTGCCGAGAAAAACACGACCATTCATAAGGCCAATGAAAGTATTATTAACAAGAATCCAGACAATCCGAAAGCCACAAGTACATTTAACTACGACATCGTCAAGGATAAACGCTACACCATTGATAAGTTCCAATTCCACGTTCCCATAACCATGAATTTCAAGGCTGAAGGCATATTCAATATGAACCAGAGGGTCAACCAGTTCCTCAAGGCCAACCCAGATATTAATATCATCGGAATAGACAGGGGAGAAAGGCATCTACTTTACTACACCCTGATAAATCAGAAAGGTAAGATTCTCAAGCAGGACACCTTGAATGTCATTGCCAATGAAAAGCAGAAAGTTGACTATCACAACCTGCTGGACAAGAAAGAGGGTGATAGAGCCACGGCAAGGCAGGAATGGGGCGTAATTGAGACCATTAAGGAACTGAAGGAAGGTTATCTGTCGCAGGTCATCCACAAACTGACCGATTTGATGATTGAAAACAACGCCATCATTGTGATGGAAGATTTGAACTTCGGTTTCAAGCGTGGAAGGCAGAAGGTGGAGAAGCAGGTTTACCAGAAGTTTGAGAAAATGCTGATTGATAAACTCAATTACCTTGTGGATAAGAATAAAAAAGCAAATGAACTTGGCGGTCTGCTCAACGCATTCCAGTTAGCGAACAAGTTTGAAAGTTTCCAGAAAATGGGGAAGCAGAACGGATTTATTTTCTACGTGCCTGCGTGGAACACAAGCAAGACTGACCCTGCCACAGGTTTCATTGATTTCCTGAAACCTAGATATGAGAACCTGAAACAGGCAAAGGACTTCTTTGAGAAGTTTGATTCCATCCGTCTCAACAGCAAGGCAGATTATTTTGAATTTGCTTTTGATTTTAAAAACTTCACCGGAAAGGCAGATGGTGGAAGGACGAAATGGACAGTTTGCACCACCAATGAGGACAGGTACGCCTGGAACAGGGCGTTAAACAACAACAGGGGCAGTCAGGAAAAATACGATATCACAGCAGAACTGAAATCCCTGTTTGACGGAAAGGTGGACTATAAAAGCGGCAAGGATTTGAAACAGCAGATAGCAAGTCAGGAATTGGCCGATTTCTTCAGGACATTAATGAAATATTTAAGTGTCACACTTTCATTGAGGCACAACAACGGAGAAAAAGGTGAGACAGAGCAGGATTATATTCTTTCGCCTGTTGCAGACAGTATGGGAAAATTCTTTGATTCAAGGAAAGCAGGTGACGATATGCCCAAGAATGCCGACGCCAACGGCGCTTATCATATCGCTCTTAAAGGTTTATGGTGTCTGGAACAGATCAGTAAGACGGACGACCTGAAAAAAGTAAAGTTAGCCATAAGCAACAAAGAATGGCTTGAATTTATGCAAACACTGAAAGGATAAATTATTATGGAAAAATACAAAATTACTAAAACCATTCGTTTCAAATTGCTGCCTGATAAAATTCAAGACATAAGCCGTCAGGTTGCTGTTCTGCAAAATTCTACAAACGCAGAGAAGAAAAACAATCTTTTAAGATTAGTTCAAAGGGGTCAGGAATTACCGAAACTATTGAATGAATACATCCGATACAGTGATAATCATAAGCTGAAATCAAATGTCACTGTTCATTTTAGATGGTTGCGTTTGTTTACAAAAGATTTGTTTTACAATTGGAAGAAAGACAATACGGAAAAGAAAATCAAAATCAGCGATGTTGTTTATTTGTCTCATGTGTTTGAGGCTTTTTTAAAAGAATGGGAAAGCACTATTGAAAGAGTAAATGCGGATTGCAATAAACCGGAAGAGTCTAAAACAAGGGATGCGGAAATTGCTCTTTCAATCAGAAAACTTGGAATCAAACATCAGTTGCCATTCATAAAAGGTTTTGTTGATAATAGTAATGATAAAAACAGCGAGGATACGAAAAGTAAACTAACAGCGTTGCTAAGTGAATTCGAAGCAGTGTTGAAAATATGCGAGCAAAATTATTTGCCCTCTCAATCTTCGGGCATCGCGATAGCCAAAGCAAGCTTCAACTATTATACCATCAATAAAAAGCAAAAGGATTTTGAAGCTGAGATTGTTGCGCTAAAAAAACAATTACACGCAAGGTATGGTAATAAAAAATATGACCAGTTGCTTAGAGAATTAAACCTAATCCCTTTAAAAGAATTACCATTAAAAGAATTACCATTAATCGAATTTTATTCGGAAATCAAAAAACGTAAATCAACTAAGAAATCAGAGTTTTTAGAAGCTGTTTCCAACGGGTTGGTCTTTGATGATTTAAAAAGTAAGTTTCCTCTGTTCCAAACTGAATCAAATAAATATGATGAATATTTAAAACTGTCCAACAAGATAACGCAAAAAAGTACTGCAAAAAGTTTGCTTTCAAAAGATAGTCCCGAAGCTCAAAAACTTCAGACTGAAATTACAAAATTAAAAAAAAACAGAGGCGAATATTTTAAAAAGGCATTTGGGAAATATGTCCAACTCTGCGAGCTGTATAAAGAAATAGCCGGAAAGCGCGGAAAATTAAAAGGCCAAATCAAGGGGATAGAGAACGAAAGGATTGATTCGCAAAGGTTACAGTATTGGGCGTTGGTGCTGGAAGATAATTTAAAACATTCTTTGATTTTAATACCGAAAGAGAAAACAAATGAGCTTTACAGAAAAGTCTGGGGGGCAAAAGATGATGGTGCAAGTTCAAGTTCAAGTTCGACATTATATTATTTTGAATCAATGACTTACCGTGCATTGCGCAAATTGTGCTTTGGTATAAACGGCAATACTTTTTTGCCTGAAATTCAAAAAGAATTGCCTCAATATAACCAAAAAGAATTTGGAGAATTTTGTTTTCATAAAAGCAACGACGATAAAGAAATTGATGAACCTAAATTAATATCGTTTTATCAGTCTGTTTTAAAAACGGACTTTGTAAAAAATACTTTAGCTTTACCGCAGAGTGTATTTAATGAAGTAGCCATCCAGTCATTTGAAACAAGGCAGGATTTTCAAATAGCCCTGGAAAAATGCTGTTATGCAAAGAAGCAAATCATTTCCGAAAGTTTAAAAAAAGAAATACTGGAAAATTATAACACTCAAATATTTAAGATCACAAGCCTTGATTTGCAAAGATCAGAACAAAAGAACCTGAAAGGACACACACGGATTTGGAACCGATTCTGGACAAAACAAAATGAGGAGATTAATTACAATTTGCGTCTGAATCCTGAAATAGCAATTGTCTGGCGAAAAGCAAAAAAAACAAGAATAGAAAAATATGGTGAAAGATCGGTGTTATATGAGCCGGAAAAACGGAATAGATACTTGCATGAGCAATATACTCTTTGTACCACGGTTACAGACAATGCTTTGAATAATGAAATTACTTTTGCCTTTGAGGATACAAAGAAGAAAGGCACTGAAATAGTTAAGTATAACGAAAAAATTAATCAGACATTAAAAAAAGAATTCAATAAAAATCAGTTGTGGTTTTACGGCATTGATGCGGGCGAAATTGAATTAGCAACTTTGGCCTTAATGAATAAAGACAAAGAACCGCAATTGTTTACAGTTTACGAACTTAAAAAATTGGACTTCTTCAAGCATGGATACATTTATAACAAAGAGCGTGAATTGGTAATACGCGAAAAACCGTACAAAGCGATTCAAAACCTATCCTATTTTTTAAATGAAGAGCTTTATGAAAAAACATTCAGAGATGGTAAGTTTAATGAAACGTACAATGAACTGTTTAAAGAAAAACATGTATCCGCGATAGATTTAACGACGGCAAAAGTGATAAATGGGAAAATCATTTTAAATGGCGACATGATCACTTTTTTGAATTTGAGGATATTGCATGCCCAACGAAAAATATATGAGGAACTAATCGAAAATCCACACGCTGAACTAAAAGAGAAAGATTACAAACTATATTTCGAAATAGAAGGAAAAGATAAGGATATTTATATAAGCAGATTGGATTTTGAATACATTAAACCTTACCAAGAAATTAGCAATTACCTGTTTGCCTATTTTGCCAGTCAACAAATAAATGAAGCAAGAGAAGAAGAGCAAATTAATCAGACAAAAAGGGCACTGGCAGGCAATATGATAGGCGTGATTTATTACTTGTATCAAAAATATCGGGGCATTATCTCTATTGAAGATTTAAAACAAACCAAAGTTGAATCGGACAGAAATAAATTTGAGGGCAACATCGAACGGCCTTTGGAATGGGCATTGTACCGAAAATTTCAGCAAGAGGGATATGTGCCGCCAATTAGCGAACTTATTAAATTAAGAGAACTTGAAAAATTTCCTTTAAAAGATGTTAAACAGCCTAAATATGAAAACATACAACAGTTTGGAATTATCAAATTTGTAAGCCCAGAAGAAACAAGTACCACTTGTCCAAAGTGTCTTCGAAGATTCAAAGATTATGATAAAAATAAGCAAGAAGGATTTTGTAAATGCCAATGTGGGTTTGATACAAGAAATGACCTTAAAGGTTTTGAAGGTTTAAACGACCCCGATAAAGTTGCAGCTTTCAATATTGCCAAAAGAGGATTTGAAGACTTGCAAAAGTACAAATAAATGGAACCATACATCACTTTATCATTCTTGAACGATTTTATATTTTGTCCGCGCTCGATTTATTTCCATCAGTTGTATGGCGGGCTGAACTATGAATTATATAAACAAAAGCCGCAAATAGCCGGTGAAGCGGCTCACAAACCTATCGGAGATAAAAGTTACAGTACACGCAAAAATATTTTGCAGGATATGGAAGTATTTTCTGAAAAATACAACATCTGCGGAAAAGTTGATGTGTTCGATTGTTCGACGGGTAAACTTACTGAAAGGAAACGCGAGATAAAAACCATTTATGATGGTTATGTGTTTCAGGTTTATGCGCAGTGTCATGCGCTGAGAGAAATGGGCTACACAGTCAATGAAATTGTTATACATGACTTGGTGCATAATAAGAACTATCCGATTCCTCTTCCTGAGAATGATGCGCAAATGCAGTCAAAGTTTGAAAAACTGATTTACGACATGAATAATTTTAATTTTGAGAGTGCAGTTCTTGCACCGAACAGATCGAAATGTGAACGATGTATTTATTCTCAACTTTGTGATGTGTCGCCATGTTAAGCTATCCTGACTTTAAAGAAAAAATGATTGTCGTAATCTTTACCAGCGAAGGCCAGCGGTTTTCATTTCAAAATGATAATTTGATTGTTGCTGATGCTGATGAGAAAGTTATTTTGCAAACCACGTGCTATCGCATGCTGGCGTTGTGGATTGTCGGGCATTGTGTTGTAACCTCAGGCCTGCTGGAACGAAGCAAGAAATTTGCCTTTCCCATTTATTTGCTGTCCGTTAATTTCCGGTGCATCGGCGTGTGGAGTACGCCTACCGATGGCAATTTTTTATTGCGTGAGAAACAGTATTCATATCAAGGTCTGGATATAGCAAAACATATTGTTAAAAATAAAATCCAGAACCAAATAATTTTATTGAAAAGTATAAGAAAAAAAGAAGAAGATCTGAAACGTTCTTTGGAACTAATGAAGAATTATGAAAAGCAGGTTGGTGATTTTGAAAAATTGCAGGAATTGCTGGGCATGGAAGGGGTTTCTTCACGGTTATTTTTTTCGGAATGGTATGGCGATATGGAATGGAAGGGGAGAAAACCACGGGCGAAAAGAGATCCGATCAATGTTCTGCTGGATATGGGCTATACATTTTTATTTTATCTAGCGGAGAATATGCTTAACCTTTATGGATTCGATATTTATAAAGGCGTCTATCATCAATTCTTTTATCAAAGGAAATCTCTGGTCTGCGATTTAGTAGAGCCGTTTCGCTGTATTGTCGATAAGAAAATAAAGAGCGCTTATAATCTGAATCAGATTAATAATGATGATTTTGATGTCCGGAAAGGGCAGTACTTTTTAAAATACGCGAAAAGCAAAGAATACACACGCTGGTTGCTGGAGGCGATTATTGAGTATAAGGAAGATATATTTTTATACACACAAAGTTATTATCGCGCATTCATTCGGCAAAAAGAAATAAATGATTATCCTGTTTTCAATATTAATGAATCTGTTCACAAGGCGTAGCTGTATGCTTTTAGTGTCATATGATATCAGCAATAATAAATTAAGAACGCAGTTTGCAAAATTTTTAAAAAAATATGGATATCGCTTGCAATATTCGGTTTTTGAGATTAAAAATAGCGACAGAATCATAGAGAATATTACAACGGAAATAGAAGAATATTATGGCGACAAGTTTGAACAGACGGACAGCGTCATCATATTCATCTTGAGCAAAACTTGTGAAAAAATAAAATTCGGCTATGCAAAAAATAGTGATGAGGATTTGATAATAATATAGCCGTTGGTAAATTTGCAAACCGGGGTCTTAATGGCAAAAATTGGCTGATTTTATGGTGTTTCAGCAATTTAATCTTGCGCGTGAAAGAAAAATGTGCTTATTAAACAACTATATAGCCAGGTGCTATAAGTTGTTATCTGTCCAAAGGACGGATTAAATTTCTACTATTGTAGATGTCATAGACCAGTCACATTTTCCATTATGTCCAAAGGACGGATTAAATTTCTACTATTGTAGATTTATAAACTTCATCTTCGGCTTTTGAAATGTCCAAAGGACGGATTAAATTTCTACTATTGTAGATGCAAGGTTCACTTGTATTTTCATACATGGGTCCAAAGGACGGATTAAATTTCTACTATTGTAGATCGGTTAATTGACACTCCGCTACCCTGACGTCCAAAGGACGGATTAAATTTCTACTATTGTAGATTTATAGGCGATTCCGCTTTTGAAACTAGTCCAAAGGACGGATTAAATTTCTACTATTGTAGATAATACCGGCTGAAGGGAAAAGGTAAAATAGTCCAAAGGACGGATTAAATTTCTACTATTGTAGATACTATCCAACAAAGGCCAGTATGTCTCAGTCCAAAGGACGGATTAAATTTCTACTATTGTAGATCTCAAGTTCAGCAACTAGGCCTTGCAACGTCCAAAGGACGGATTAAATTTCTACTATTGTAGATTTTTGGTATTGCAGAACAATCCAAGTTGTCCAAAGGACGGATTAAATTTCTACTATTGTAGATATCCTCCTCTTCTGGTTGCATATCAAAAGTCCAAAGGACGGATTAAATTTCTACTATTGTAGATTTTCTGTGTCTGAGATTGACGTTGTCCAGTCCAAAGGACGGATTAAATTTCTACTATTGTAGATTTTGATTTAACTTCTAATATCTGATTGAGGTCCAAAGGACGGATTAAATTTCTACTATTGTAGATACAAAATGGATTTCCCTTTTTAAAGGAGTCCAAAGGACGGATTAAATTTCTACTATTGTAGATTGACATAGCCCCCTGTTGTACCTGCTGTCCAAAGGACGGATTAAATTTCTACTATTGTAGATTCCGGCAACTGCTTTGATATTTCGAGTGTCCAAAGGACGGATTAAATTTCTACTATTGTAGATCGGAGGCTATTGTGAAAAGGAGGGACGTCCAAAGGACGGATTAAATTTCTACTATTGTAGATTTATAGTAATCATCTCTGTATATCAGGTCCAAAGGACGGATTAAATTTCTACTATTGTAGATACGACGGCTCGATTTTTGACGAATATGAGGTCCAAAGGACGGATTAAATTTCTACTATTGTAGATAGATTTTCATAATGATTTAACCATACTAGGTCCAAAGGACGGATTAAATTTCTACTATTGTAGATATAAAATTGTTTTCTAGTTAGTTTATCGTCCAAAGGACGGATTAAATTTCTACTATTGTAGATAACAACTTTTTTTATATTAGTTTATCTGTGTCCAAAGGACGGATTAAATTTCTACTATTGTAGATACAGGAAGCGCAAATGTTCCTTGTCTTCGTCCAAAGGACGGATTAAATTTCTACTATTGTAGATATAGAAGGATTGTCTCAACACAAAGAAAGTCCAAAGGACGGATTAAATTTCTACTATTGTAGATGGTCATTTATCTCTTTTCTTGTAATCATGTCCAAAGGACGGATTAAATTTCTACTATTGTAGATTAATCGATCAGGTATTGTTCAATCGTGTCCAAAGGACGGATTAAATTTCTACTATTGTAGATGGGCTAAGGGACACAAGGCATTCTCTTAGTCCAAAGGACGGATTAAATTTCTACTATTGTAGATTCCAGCATAAGCCTGACATAAGTATAGTGTCCAAAGGACGGATTAAATTTCTACTATTGTAGATTGATAACGGAGGCTATGTCCGGCCAGACGTCCAAAGGACGGATTAAATTTCTACTATTGTAGATACTGCAGCTGCACCGCTTGTAATTGTCTGTCCAAAGGACGGATTAAATTTCTACTATTGTAGATTCCAGCCAGATTGCAGCTGTTACATTTCCACTGTCCAAAGGACGGATTAAATTTCTACTATTGTAGATCAAACGCTTCGTTCATGTCGTTAATTTCGTCCAAAGGACGGATTAAATTTCTACTATTGTAGATGCTAAAGCTTCGGCCATTGCATTATCGAGGTCCAAAGGACGGATTAAATTTCTACTATTGTAGATTTTTATATATTGTTGGGCATATTTATTAGTCCAAAGGACGGATTAAATTTCTACTATTGTAGATACAAGTAAATTGCTATACTGATGGAGAATATGTCCAAAGGACGGATTAAATTTCTACTATTGTAGATATTGGCACATCACATCAGATATTATTGATGACGTCCAAAGGACGGATTAAATTTCTACTATTGTAGATTTTTCCCGCAAGTGCATCAAACATATCGTCCAAAGGACGGATTAAATTTCTACTATTGTAGATATTAGATCGTTGAATTGTTAAACGAATTGTCCAAAGGACGGATTAAATTTCTACTATTGTAGATTAATCGATCAGGTATTGTTCAATCGTGTCCAAAGGACGGATTAAATTTCTACTATTGTAGATTCTTACCAATGTGATATTGGGTAACGAAGTCCAAAGGACGGATTAAATTTCTACTATTGTAGATATAGACATCTAGAAATCTGGGGACACCATACTAGTTTTTTCTGGACAAGCAGTGATGATAGTCATAGACAATAAACATGGGCCGTATTGCAAGAGTAGTCGCAGCAAAATATCCTCATCATGTCACCCGGCGAGGCAATCGTCGGCAGGACACCTTATTTTGTGAAGAAGATGAATTATTAATCCATCGGCATGAGCAGACGGGCAGGCCGTTGGGGAATATTCATTTTATTAAGCGGCTGGAGAGTAAGCTAGCGCTTGATTTCAATATTAACCGTGTCATTTCGAAGGAACGAAGTGACTGAGAAATCTTTATAATCATTGAATAAGATTTCTCCCTTCGGTCGAAATGACATATCGGTAACTTTTGCAAGTATGCACTAGAGAGGATTTTAGTTCCAGGAAAAGGCGGAAGGCCGAGGAAGGATAAATACTAGTACGGTGTCTGCTGATTTCCTTGTGATGAAATAACCGGTTGTCGATTATGTTGTCGATAAGGTTGTCGATTATCCGGTAAATCCGTAAGGCACCCGCAATTAGGTAATAAAATAAGTAATAACCGGCGATATGTATAATGAAGATGATTTAATTCAGCTTTCGGCTTTGCAGCATTATGCCTTTTGTTCGCGGCAGTGCGCTTTGATTCATGTCGAGCAGGTCTGGTCTGAAAACAGATTAACCGCCGAAGGCCGGATTATGCATGAGCATGTGCATGATGAAGGCGATGAATCGCGCGGGGATGTGCGCATCGAACGCGGCGCGTTATTGCGATCTTTGCGGCTGGGGTTGATCGGCAAGGCGGATGTAGTGGAATATCATCGTCAGGCTGATAGAACGTGAAAGGTATCTTGCAACTGGAAGAATTTATGTCGGCAGGTGGGGCCGTAATTTAGAAAACAGGAAAATCGCAAGTTTCACTTACTGCTTCATCTATTGCTTCATGCCGGTAATGCCTGCAAAAAGCGATAAAAGGAAAATAATTATGGCGCAACAGGTAAAGAAAAGCGAGCATTCTGGGTCTAAGAAGGGGCGCGGCGCTTATTGGGGTCGTAAGAAAGATGCGAAGACGGAATCTAACCGGCTCCGGCGCGAGACCGATAAGAACGAAGAAAAACCGGTTTCCGAAAAGGATGAAAGATGACGACCTTAACCTTAAATCAATTTATTGCAGGTCTTGAATCCATTCCCGCAACGACGTCCTGGTATCTTTCCGAGATCAGCGAATCCAAAGGCAGGCAGGAACTCTATACAAAGCAATCGCCCCAGCGGCTCAATTCGCTCAAAGAGCATGCCCTGATCGAAAGCGCCGTTTCGTCCAACCGCATTGAAGGGGTCGAGGTGGAACAAAAACGCATCGGGACGGTCATCTTCGGCAAATCACTTCTTTCAGACCGCTCCGAGGAAGAAGTGCGCGGCTACCGAGAGGCGCTCAACCTGATTCACACGTTGGGTTCTAAATTGCCCGTTACCGAAGAGACATGCAGGAAACTGCATTTGCTGACACGCGGCGAAATATGGGATGCCGGGAAATACAAGGAAAAAGACAGTGACATTATTGAAAAGAGGGCAAACGGCTCGTCCAGCATCAGGTTTCGAACGGTTTCCGCGAAGCAAACGCCCAAGGCTATGCAACAATTGCATACCGCGTGGGAAGATGCGGTTAAGGAAACGGAAATGCACCGGGTCATTACCCTTGCAGCCTACAATCTTGATTTTTTGTGCATCCATCCTTTCCGCGACGGCAACGGCAGGGTATCCCGCCTGCTGGTGCTTCTTCAGTGTTATCATGCGGGCATCGAAGTAGGCAGATACATCAGTATGGAACGTCTCATCGAGCAGAACAAGGAGCGTTATTACGAAACGCTGAAACTCAGTTCGCAGGGCTGGCACGAAGGCAAGCACAATCCCTGGCACTATATCAATTTCCTGTGTTTCATCATCAAAAGCGCTTATAAGGAATTTGAAGAAAGACTGGGTGAAATGTCGCAACCCAAGGGTGAAAAGACGGAAATGGTTAAAAATGCCGTAGCAGGTTTTCCCGGCAATTTCAGCGTGGCCGATATTCAAAAAAAGTGTCCCGGCGTAGGCATTGATACTATCCGGCGTGCTTTAAAAGATATGCAACACCTCAATATTGTTGAGTGTGTTTCCAGAGGTGCAGGCGCTAAATGGCAAAAAACAGGCAATTAGGTAATACCCAATTAATTAGGTAACGAATTAGGTATTAAGGAGGTTTATGGTTCACCCGGACGATCTGATCCAGTTATCCGCCCTGCAGCATTATGCCTTTTGTTCGCGGCAGTGCGCTTTGATTCATGTCGAGCAGGTCTGGTCTGAAAACAGATTAACCGCCGAAGGCCGGATTATGCATGAGCATGTGCATGATGAAGGCGATGAATCGCGTGGGGATGTGCGCATCGAACGCGGCGCGTCTTTGCGATCTCTGCGGTTAGGGCTGATTGGCAAGGCGGATGTGATTGAATATCACCGGCAGGCTGATGGAACCTGGCAGGCTTTTCCAGTCGAATATAAACGTGGCAAGCCTAAGCCGGATCATTCCGATAAAATCCAGCTTTGTGCGCAGGCAATATGCTTGGAAGAAATGCTCAATGTTTCTATTCCCGCTGGCGCGCTTTTCTACGGGAAGACCAGAAGGCGTCTTGATGTTGATTTTGATGAAGCGCTAAGGCAAGAAACGGAGGCTGCGGCAATCAAAACGCATGAATTGATTGATGCAGGAATTACGCCCGCGCCTGTCTATGCCAAACGTTGTGAAAGCTGTTCGCTTATGGCAGAATGTATGCCGAAGACAATACAGAAAAAGCGGACGGTCGAGAGTTACTTAAAACGAATGCTCGATGAAACAGGGAATGGTTTTTAGGAGAGAATCATGGAAACAAAAATTGCTGTTTTCAAAGGGAAGGGAATCAGAAAAGCCATCCACAATAATGAGTGGTGGTTTTCAGTTGTTGATGTTTGTTCTGTACTGACAGAAAGTGCTGATGCCGGAGCATACTGGCGAAAATTAAAACAAAGACTCAAGGACGAAGGCAGTGAAGTCGTGACATTTTGTCACGGGTTGAAACTGCCAGCTCCAGACGGGAAACAGCGAGAAACCGACTGCGCCAATACAGAAGGTCTTTTCCGCATTATCCAGTCGATTCCTTCGCCCAAGGCCGAGCCTTTCAAACGCTGGCTGGCAAAAGTCGGTTATGAACGTGTGCAGGAAATTGAAGACCCGGAACTGGCAACAAAAAGGACAAAAGCGATTTATCGGGCCAAGGGATATTCCGATGACTGGATTGAAAAGAGGATGCGCGGCATTGCCATCCGGGCTGAACTGACCGATGAATGGAAGAAGCGGCAGGTCGGGCAGGAGAGGGAATATGCGATCTTGACGGCTGAAATATCCAAAGCGACCTTTGGCCTGACGCCATCGGAGTATAAAGATTTAAAGGGTCTGAAGCGCGAAAATCTGCGGGATCATATGAACGATCTGGAATAAATCTTTTCCATGCTGGGTGAAGCCGCCACAACGGAGATCACCAAAACTCAGGATGCACAGGGCTTTGATGAAAACCGTACTGCTGCCAGAAAAGGCGGGCGGATTGCCGGAGATGCCCGTGAAAAATTGGAGAAAGAAACAAAGAAAATGGTTGTCTCAAAAGATAACTACCTGAGTGCGCCGGAAAAAAGAAAACGATTGGAGAAAAAATGACAGAAGCGATGCGGATCAAACATGAAAAAGCTTCTTAATACTTTGTATGTAACAACACAGGGCGCTTATCTTGCCAAGGAAGGCGAAACTGTGGTGGTCAAAGTAAATCAGGAAGTGCGTCTACGCTTGCCGGTGCACACCATCGGCGGCATTGTCTGCTTCGGCAATGTATCTTGCAGCCCATTTCTAATGGGATTTTGTGGTGAAAATGGCGTCGGTATCAGTTTTTTATCCGAATATGGACGTTTTTTGGCGCGAGTGCAGGGTCCGGTGTCCGGCAATGTATTGTTGCGCCGCCAGCAATATCGTTTTGCTGATGATCAGAATTATTCCGCGCAAATGGCTAAAGCTTTTGTTACCGGTAAAATTGCTAACTGCCGGACTGTGCTCCAGCGTGCGCTAAGAGATCATTCAGAGAAGATGAATAACAATGCGTTAAGCCTAAGTATAGCTAATCTAAACCGTTCTTTGCAGTCGCTTGAGTTGAATCAATCGCTTGATGCCGTGCGCGGATTGGAAGGCGACGCCGCGCATACTTATTTCAGTGTTTTTGATAATTTGATTGTTGCGCAAAAAGAATGTTTTAATTTTCAGGAGCGCAATCGCCGTCCGCCGTTGGATAATGCTAATTGTCTGCTTTCTTTTCTTTATACATTGTTGGTGCATGATTGCCGCTCCGCACTGGAAGCGGTCGGTCTTGATCCGGCGGTTGGTTTTTTGCATCGCGACAGGCCGGGCCGGCCCAGCCTGGCTTTGGATTTAATGGAAGAGTTTCGTCCATTTCTGGCGGATCGTTTGGCTCTTTCTTTGATCAATCTGCGGCAGGTGCAGGACAAAGGTTTTAATAAAACGGAAGCGGGCGCGGTTATGATGAATGATGAAACAAGAAAAACATTACTTGTGGCCTATCAGGAAAGAAAGCGGGAAGAAATTATGCACCCGTTTCTGGATGAAAAGGTGACAATCGGTTTGCTGTTTCATGTTCAGGCATTGCTTTTGGCGCGATGCCTGCGTGGTGATCTGGACGGTTATCCGCCGTTTATCTGGAAATAAATATTAATTCCAAATAATGCCTTCGCCCCTTTGCGGGAGAAGGTGAGGATGAGGGGGAATTCGCAGGTTTTAAGGAGGTAACGCTAATAATGTTAGTTCTGGTCAGTTATGACGTCGCCATGAACAATGAAAAAGGGCCGAAACGATTGCGGCGCGTAGCTAAGGCATGTCAGGATTATGGCCAGCGCGTGCAGTATTCCGTGTTTGAATGCATTGTTGACCCGGCGCAATGGACTGTTTTGCGTGAACGCCTGATTAAAGAAATAAATGCTGAAGAAGACAGTCTTCGTTTTTATTTTTTAGGATCTAATTGGCGCAGACGTGTGGAGCATATCGGCGCAAAAAAGACAGTTGATCAGGAAGGACCGCTCATTGTTTGATTGGTATCATTTCGGAAGACGGGAAAAATTTTTACTTTTGAAGAGCTTCCGCGAACCACAAGCCGACAATAATTTTGAGTAAGGTTCGCGCAGTAATTAAGTTGCTGATTTGTTTTATTATTTAAATTGCTCTTTGAAAATTTAATAAAGGAAATATTTTTAAAAGCAAGATTCGCGGATGATTAGAATATATTTTAATATTTGTAATTAGTTAGATGTAAACGGTCGCGCCCCGCGTGGGCGCGTGGATTGAAACCTGTGGCGACCTTATATTACAGGCCCTCGGGACAATCGTCGCGCCCCGCGTGGGCGCGTGGATTGAAACCCCAAAGTAGGCATGTTTCTCATGACAATCGGGCCAGGTCGCGCCCCGCGTGGGCGCGTGGATTGAAACGTCCCTATCTAAAACAAGACCACAGGAGCAAGAATGTCGCGCCCCGCGTGGGCGCGTGGATTGAAACGATGCGTTTTTTCTGCTGCGATCTGGATACCTTCGTCGCGCCCCGCGTGGGCGCGTGGATTGAAACATTCCAGATGGAGTACCACTGCTTCCGACACTGCGTCGCGCCCCGCGTGGGCGCGTGGATTGAAACCTGGTAAGGATGCGAAACCGGAAGAAGTAGCGGAGGTCGCGCCCCGCGTGGGCGCGTGGATTGAAACGCTTCCTGTAATCTTACTTCCGCAGGATTATCAAAAGTCGCGCCCCGCGTGGGCGCGTGGATTGAAACGGAAATAATTGTTGCAACTTCTGTATCTATCAAATGTCGCGCCCCGCGTGGGCGCGTGGATTGAAACATTTGTAATTGTTTAGCGGCTTCCGCTTCCTGCTGTCGCGCCCCGCGTGGGCGCGTGGATTGAAACGTTCGAACAACCTAAAATGCAACAGGTGCAACAGAGTCGCGCCCCGCGTGGGCGCGTGGATTGAAACAGGATCAAAAGTTTTAGTAGGAGGTGTCTGGAAGTCGCGCCCCGCGTGGGCGCGTGGATTGAAACAAGGGACAACTTAAATCATTCAGCGATTATTGGACGTCGCGCCCCGCGTGGGCGCGTGGATTGAAACAAAATGGCATGGTAATTATCAGATGCCTCCGTTGTCGCGCCCCGCGTGGGCGCGTGGATTGAAACCAGATTTCGCTCATGTATCCCTTGCAGGCAGGCCCGGTCGCGCCCCGCGTGGGCGCGTGGATTGAAACGGTGGAATCTACCATCTCCTTACGGATAGTTATTGTCGCGCCCCGCGTGGGCGCGTGGATTGAAACGCCTTCGCTTTGTAAAAACATGCATGGGCATAACGTCGCGCCCCGCGTGGGCGCGTGGATTGAAACTTGTAGATACCGGAACAGACGGAGTAGTTGTGGCGTCGCGCCCCGCGTGGGCGCGTGGATTGAAACAGTCACAGGGTCAATTTCCACAAGACCCCTATAAGTCGCGCCCCGCGTGGGCGCGTGGATTGAAACATCTTGACGGTTGGGAATTGTCATTAAGTTTTTGTCGCGCCCCGCGTGGGCGCGTGGATTGAAACATCACAAGGCATATATAGTTGGCAAAAGGCCGGTGTCGCGCCCCGCGTGGGCGCGTGGATTGAAACTTGGATAATGCCACCAGCCGCCACTTGCATAGAAGTCGCGCCCCGCGTGGGCGCGTGGATTGAAACACATCTCCACCACCACATATTCTTAAAATTCGTGTCGCGCCCCGCGTGGGCGCGTGGATTGAAACCAAATTCCTGTAATAATGCCGTGCGTAATTGTTGTCGCGCCCCGCGTGGGCGCGTGGATTGAAACGTTTTCTCCCCATGTGACAACATACATGGAAGTAACGTCGCGCCCCGCGTGGGCGCGTGGATTGAAACATATAGTTTCTTCGCACTCAACCGGTATTTACGATGTCGCGCCCCGCGTGGGCGCGTGGATTGAAACAAAGTTCTAAAGATCGTACGGGGATGTTTGACGGGGTCGCGCCCCGCGTGGGCGCGTGGATTGAAACGTCTTTTAGAGCAGCAACAGCCGCTTTCTGAGTCGTCGCGCCCCGCGTGGGCGCGTGGATTGAAACGTTGATGATTGCATCATTGATGAAAACCTTACATGTCGCGCCCCGCGTGGGCGCGTGGATTGAAACGCTGTTGTAGACTAATGATTTTTCCAGTTTCCAAATGTCGCGCCCCGCGTGGGCGCGTGGATTGAAACCCGTATCTTCGAGAATAGCAGTCGTGTCCGCTTTGTCGCGCCCCGCGTGGGCGCGTGGATTGAAACACTTGTTAATGTAGGCATATTGCCTCCTTATTTTTGTCGCGCCCCGCGTGGGCGCGTGGATTGAAACACGATGTAAGCGGCGGTCTTGCGGACATTCACACGTCGCGCCCCGCGTGGGCGCGTGGATTGAAACTCTCTGGTATCTGGTTAATTCATCCTGCTTGTCAGTCGCGCCCCGCGTGGGCGCGTGGATTGAAACTCGTATATGATGTCAAGGAATGTGTTGAATAAAGTCGCGCCCCGCGTGGGCGCGTGGATTGAAACCTGATGCAATGGTGGCGCTGATTCGTCAAGCCGTGTCGCGCCCCGCGTGGGCGCGTGGATTGAAACCCGTATGCAGTTTGGCGTTACATGAAGTTTTCCGGTCGCGCCCCGCGTGGGCGCGTGGATTGAAACATGTGAAACACTTCAACTTTAACTACCGTAAACGTCGCGCCCCGCGTGGGCGCGTGGATTGAAACAGGTGTTAACTCAATCGGACGATTAAAACATTGGAGTCGCGCCCCGCGTGGGCGCGTGGATTGAAACATTACTGACGGCTTCAAAGTGGGCGATGTTGTCGTCGCGCCCCGCGTGGGCGCGTGGATTGAAACTGGTGCTTAATAATGAAGAAAAGAGCTTTTATAGGTCGCGCCCCGCGTGGGCGCGTGGATTGAAACAAAGTAAGAAGGCAATTGAAGGGATGGTGGTGACGTCGCGCCCCGCGTGGGCGCGTGGATTGAAACACCCATTGGCAGGAACTGAACTATGCAAAGCAGTTGTCGCGCCCCGCGTGGGCGCGTGGATTGAAACAAATAGACCGTCTGTATAATCAGCATGTGATAAAAGGTCGCGCCCCGCGTGGGCGCGTGGATTGAAACAAGCATCGGGCCATTAGCGCACCTCCGGGAATAAAGTCGCGCCCCGCGTGGGCGCGTGGATTGAAACGAGAGCGCTTTGCGGTTCCCGATGATGTCGTAGATCGTCGCGCCCCGCGTGGGCGCGTGGATTGAAACTTTTCGCGGAATTACCGGCCTTGCCCATCTCCTCGTCGCGCCCCGCGTGGGCGCGTGGATTGAAACGGAAATGGCCATCAGTAATCTTCAGCATGGCAGTGTCGCGCCCCGCGTGGGCGCGTGGATTGAAAC
>JQDQ01000120.1 GCA_000747625.2 Smithella sp. SCADC | reverse complement strand
TTCAACAAGAGCGCGATTGGCTTCGTTGAGCGGAAATTCTTCCACTTCCGGTATTATTGGTATCAGAGCAGCAAGAGTCAAGAATTCCTCGATATCCCGGCGTGTCACATTGGCCACACTTTTTATTTCTTTTTCCATCCATAGATGATCACCATAATCCAGTTGCATAAGATGATTCTTGTCTCTGTCTTCTTTACGGATAGCGTTAATGACCAATCTTCCGGCAGGTTCCAGATTTTTCAAAGCGTCTATAATCGTTTTCCACACAGGCGTCGTATCGATAATGGCATTAAGTTTTTTAGGTGATCGGGCGCTTATGTCCCCCGCCCAGACAGCACCCAGGTCACAGGCAAAAGCCTGTTCATCTTTATTGCGGGCAAAAACGAATATTTCCGTGTGAGGGTAGCGGTAACGAACCATCTTCAATACCAGATGAGCGGACGCGCCAAATCCAGCCAGTCCCAACCGCTGTCCATCGGCTAAATTGGCCAAACGCAGGGACCGATACCCTATAGCTCCGGCACACAATAGCGGAGCTGCCTGAATATCGGAAAAAACAGCCGGAATAGCGAAAGCAAAATCCTCCGCGATAGCCAAATACTCAGCATAACCGCCGTGGACATCTCTGCCGGTTGCCCTGAAATCAGAGCAAAGATTTTCATTTTCGGAAATACATGCCGGGCACTGACCGCAAGCATAGTTAATCCAACCTATTCCAACTCTGGCGCCAATTTCAAATTTTCCTGCCAGCTTACCCCGTTGGGCAACTGTGCCGACTACTTGATGCCCTGGAATGATCGGCAGCTTCGCCGGAAGAGTTCTTCCTTCGATCTCATCCAATTCCGTGTGACAAATGCCGCAGGCAGAGACTTTTACCAGAATTTCTTCCGCCCCAACCACAGGCTTCGGCAATTCAACCATTTTTAGAGGTTGTCTGTTTTCTTCTAAACTGGTTATCTTCTCTAAGATTGCCGCTTTCATCCAGTCATTATTCCATCAACTAATTTAAAACCCGGTTAGCGGGTAACATTAAAGTTGATTTAGTTTAGCCTTTCAGGGTAGCAGGCAACTCTATTTGC
>JQDQ01000119.1 GCA_000747625.2 Smithella sp. SCADC | reverse complement strand
TACGGCTTCAGCCGTGACGATGTCGGCGCGTTTGTGCCCGAGTATTTGGAGAAAAAAATTATTCCGGCTGATCCCTTCCAGATTCTTGATCAGATAGGCGTTGGCCAGTTGATACAGCTTGGTGTTGAAAGGGGACGCCAGGCGCGGCCGGGGCTGAAAGTCGGTATTTGCGGTGAGCACGGCGGTGAACCGTCCAGCGTCATGTTCTGCCACCGTGTGGGTATGGATTATGTCAGTTGTTCGCCCTATCGTATACCGATAGCGCGTCTGGCTGCCGCTCAAGCAGTGGTAGAAGAAAAGAGTTTGTCAACGCCGAAGGCAAAAGCAAAGCCCAAAACAAAGGCAAAAGCGAAAGCACGTAAATAATTTATCCACCTCCGTCACTGCGTGACACCTCCGCTGGCGGAGGATATGGGCGCCTTCGCTATGCATGTCAAGTCAGGATGACATAATTGGGTTTATAAAGTTTTATAAATATCTCGATAAAGGAAATAATATTTTATGGAAATAGTTGTAAAAAATGAAAAATTGAAAAAGTGGGTGAATGAAATTGAGCAAATATGCACACCCGATAAAGTATATTGGTGTGACGGCTCTAAAAAGGAATACAATGAACTGATGTCGCAGATGGTAAAAAGTGGCGCAACTATAAAACTTAAAAAACGAAAAAACAGTTTTTTGTTCCGTTCCGATCCTTCTGATGTGGCGAGAGTGGAAAACAGGACTTACATCAGCACGCCTTTGCAAAGCGATGCTGGTCCCACAAATAACTGGGTCGCTCCTGACGAATTAAAAGCGACGATGAAGTCTCTTTATAAAGGATGCATGAAAGGTCGCATAATGTACGTGATCCCTTTTTCCATGGGGCCGGTTGAATCACCGATTGCGAAAATAGGCATAGAAATTACGGACAGTCCTTACGTTGTCTGTAACATGCACATCATGACCCGCGTGGGGAAGAAAGTTCTTCGGAAGCTGGGGAAGAAAGGTGAGTTTATTCCCTGCATGCATTCTATCGGCGCTCCTCTGGAAAAAGGAGAAAAAGACGTTCCCTGGCCCTGCGCACCCATGGAGCAAAAATATATCAGTCATTTCCCGGATGAAAATTTAATCTGGTCCTATGGTTCAGGTTACGGAGGAAATGCCTTGCTGGGCAAGAAATGTCTGGCGCTGCGCATTGCTTCGGCCATGGCCAAACGCGAAGGCTGGATGGCCGAGCATATGCTGATTCTGAGGCTGACCAGCCCGGAAGGTAAACAGTATCATATTACCGGCGCTTTTCCTTCAGCGTGCGGTAAAACCAATCTGGCCATGTTGCAGCCTACCATTGACGGCTGGAAATGTGAATGTGTTGGTGATGACATTGCCTGGATGAAGATAGGTCCTGACGGCCGGCTTTATGCGATTAACCCTGAAGCGGGTTTTTTCGGTGTGGCGCCGGGCACGTCCTATGATTCGAATCCTATGGCAATGGACTCAATCAAGAAAAACACAATTTTCACCAACTGTGCTCTTACCGACGACGGTGATATCTGGTGGGAAGGCATGGACGGCGCCCCACCAAAACATGCCATTGACTGGAAAGGGCATGACTGGCCTACAGACAAAAAAGAAGTAGCGGCGAACGCGAACGCCCGCTTTACCGCGCCCGCTTCCCAGTGCCCGGTAATCTGCCCTGATTGGGAAAAACCCGAAGGCGTGCCCATTGATATTTTTGTGTTTGGCGGACGCCGTGCCGGTGTTGTTCCTCTGGTTAATGAGGCCTATAGCTTCGACCATGGTGTATTTTTAGGCGCGACGGCCTCATCGGAAACCACGGCGGCCAATATCGGTGCGGTGGGAAACTTAAGGCGTGATCCTTTCGCCATGCAGCCATTCTGCGGATATAACATGGGCGATTATTTTCAGCACTGGTTCGATATGGGTGACAAGCTTAGAGATAAAGCGCCCAGAATATTTTATGTAAACTGGTTCCGTAAGAGTCAGGATGGCCGATGGTTGTGGCCCGGTTTCGGCGAAAACAGCCGTGTGTTGAAATGGATGTGTGAACGAATTGAAGGAAAAGCTGAAGCGGTTAAAACTCCAATTGGATTGTTACCGACGGTGGACAGCCTGGATCTGAAGGGGCTTAAAATTGATGAGCAGGATATTAAAGCTCTGCTTCATGTTGATCTGGAAGCCTGGAAAGCGGAAATTCCCGATATTGAGAAACACTTCGCTCAGTTCGGCGATCGTCTGCCTGAAAGACTCAAAAAACAATTTGAAG
>JQDQ01000118.1 GCA_000747625.2 Smithella sp. SCADC | reverse complement strand
ATTCATCTTCTTCACAAAAGAATGTGTCCTGCCGACGATTGCCTCGCCGGGTGACATGATGAGGATATTTTGCTGCGACTACTCTTGCAATACGGCCCATGTTTATTGTCTATGACTATCATCACTGCTTGTCAAGAAAAAACTAGTATGGTGTCCCCAGATTTTGCCCTCTACCCGGCTACGGCCCGGTAATCTTTGTGAACCGCCCGGTGCGGACCCGCACGCCGGGTGGTGTGGGGAGGGGGAGAGAAAAACCCCCGGCTACCCGATTATGATTTTATTAGCTTTTAGTGCCAATTTTGCGAAAGTAGATATCCAGGTAATATTGAAACTATCAGTTATTTCTATTTCTGGGACTTTCTATACTTTGCAAACATATCTCTTGCTTCTTGTGTTGCGATTTTTGCCTCTTCGTGAGATTTACCATAGAGACCTTCAAACAACGTCATATCATACAAAAGACGAGCACTTTGCATTTTCCATGCGATTATGCCTTGTTTACCTTCCGGCCATGTCTTGACATAGCGGTCGTATTTCTTCATTGCTATATCAAATTTTTTAAATGCCATCTTAGCTTCTATTTTCATTGATTCTGAATCTGAAAAAACAGTTTCTATTTCATCCAATGTATCAAGTACCTTTTCAGTTATTGAAACAAAATCTTTAAAAGGTACAGCATCGGCTGCTTGGACAGTAGCAACTGGTAACAATAAAAGCATTGCAATAAGCGCTAATAAGAGTCTTTTCATTTTTTCTCCATTCATAACGCCGTAATCAGCCGCCCGGCCACGGCTGAAACTGAAAACCATCCAGCTAATTCCGGGTCGGCTGGATAAAATTGTTATGCTTTTTTCTATGCAATTCCTTCTTTTCCTAAGGGTTGATGTCAGTTTCAAGATCATGATTGCAGAACCGACAAACTTTGGCTTCCTTTTTTATCGTTTCAGCACAATATGGGCATGTTTTTACATTGTCCGATGTCTGTGCAACTGCTATATATTTTTGTAAACAATTCGCTGCTCTGTTTGCATTCTTATTTGCCTCATCACCGGTAAACTCAAAAATAGTATTTTGTCTGATACCACGTTTATCTTGCCAGTCTATAACAAGGCAAAATTCGCTGTAGGTTTTCTTTTTGGGTGCTGCAAGTGAAAAAATGCCAAACGTCAGCATGCGGGTGACGGTTAGCCGTTGTGCAATTTTGGTTTTATCATCTATTATGATTTGATTAATACTGTTTCGTGGTATTTTACCAAGTTCCTTGTTTATCTCTGAAAAGAATACAAAATGGTTCTTAGTTATTGCACAGTCAACATCAGTTGCCGAGTCATCTGCATTAGGAAGCCCTGCAATATATTTTCCCATTGGGCAGTCATCTATGGCACCTATTTCTGTGTCTCTTCCTTCAGCCTTCTTTGCTATTTTAATGCCCCACACAATCGCTATGACGATAAAGATTATGATTAGCGTCCAAATTGTCTCCATTATAGTTTTTCCTTTGTGTGGATTATATATGCTGCATAACGCTATTTTAACCTGCCGCGCCCATGGCATGGCAGCAAAAGCAACCGCGCTGCTCGCGGTCAGGTTGAAAATTTTGTTCGGCGATTTTTGCCGCTCTTTTTTGCTTTTGGTCCTTGGAAAATAGTTCTGTCCCCATTTCCTCCGATGGACATGCGCTGTGGAATTACACCGTTGAGAACGTCGCGCAATACGGCAGCTTTGGCGGTTTTTGTCAGCGCCCCGTTTCTGTCAAGTTCGCTTTGAGATAAAGCAAACCGCTCCTTAAACTCAGTGAGCCGTTTTTCCTCCGTTGTGTCCAGAATTCCATCTTCGAGAAATTGTTCGACGGAGTTTTCCCATCCCTTGGCGAGAAGCGCCTTTCGTTCAGTCGGTGGAACAAAGGAGGACTGTTCAATTTCCGTAATTGTTTTTTCAAGGCTATCGAAACTCTCTGAGCCTTTGATGGCGCGCAAGATCTCAAGGGCGATTCGTTGACGACCACCTTGGATTACGCGTTCGCGTTGTTGGTGCTTTTCTTCACACTCAGCATGTTTGCCACGAAGAAACCCAGCCGGTTTTCCACAATATTTACAGTTGCCCAATGTAATCTCCTTTGAATGCTAACGTAATAATCAGCCGCCCGGCCACCGACTGTGCTATTTGCACCGCGCTTACTCCGGGTCGGCTGGATAAAATTGTTATAATTTTTTTCTAAAAACATTCCAAACTTATTACCTAACAATAAGGAACTTAAAAGGTCATTCTTATCACAAGCCCAACACAAACAGTACCTTCCACCCGCTGTCATAGCTGTCAGCCTGCATCCTGTATAGCACCAAAGTAACTCTCTTTTGCAAACTTAATCCTCCCCGGCTTTGTGCCTTTATATCAGCTATGTATTCCATATTCATTAGTTTGTAATTGCTAAGGCCTGCAAGGGTAGTCGGTATCACTGCTTCCCAATATCCTTTTTTCATAAGATTTCCCAACATAGGATAGCCACCTTTTTCTATGCTGTCAGCATATGATGCTGCCGCTTCAAGTTCGCCAATGGATGCTCTTGAGTACTTTGGCATAGAATGATAGTTGTTTTGGTGCTCATTAAACTTCAATACGTGATCTTTGATGCCCAACAAGGCGGCACTTTCGATTGTAACTTTAGATTTGTTGATATATGACCAATCAAAAATGATGTTCATGCTTTCGTGGGGTGTTACGGAACGAAACAATTCACGGTCCGCATTTTTCTGAGCATTTAAGTAAGTTTCTGAAACCTTTACAGCCTCATCTGTTAGTCTTGCGTCATTTGAAACAGTTGTGAGCGCAGCACCTTGGACGGATGGGATTTGGGGCTGCCTGGAAGACCCCGTCGTTGCACAGGCACTTATAAAAGATACGATAAAAAGCGTAAAAATGAGGAATCTGTTCATGTATAAACCTCCTTGTGTTTATTGATTAATTAATAGGGAAAATTCTATTTACTACCCCGCCTTGCTGCCCAATAAATACATCCATTATCTATTTCTATTTTTCTATTATAACGTTGCTGATCAGCCGCGCGGTTTTTTGCGTCGGCTGAATTAGCCTTGTTAGGGCTTTTCTATTCCTTCTATGTAAAGCCAGTTCAATTGGTGATAAATATATAGAATGCGTTCAGCAATTTTCGATCCCGTTGCGTTATGAATACGATTCAAGGTTTCTTCAACGGCCCCACGAAGAACCTTCCCATCTCTTCCAATAACTGGTCCGAATTTCGTTAGCTGACTTAATATCCATTGATAATCATCTTGCAGTTGTTCTGGAAGGTGCTTTTTACCCACGGGACGGAAATGCCAATAGGCTGAACGTAGCCTTTGACGAACATCATATGGCCCAGTAGCGAGGCTATTGAGTGCATCGCTAAATTTTTCATATGCGTAAAAATAATTGGGATTCACTTTAGTTACCGACCTTTATTACAAGCGGAATATCATTCCAATATATGACTTAAATAACTTAAATGTCTCCTTAAATGATTCAGCAAATGATAGATGCCAATAAGCAATTCTCTTTGTGGTCTGATGAGAAAACCAGACAAGAAGGACAAGTAATGGTATGCCAATAATTCCAATAATTGTATCAAGAAAAGATAAAATTCCAGGAGTAATTGGTTGCAAAATAAAGAATAACAATATTATTGGCCCAAATACTGCCACGGCATAGCATATGTACACAAGCTGGAATGTAAAAAAATATACTATGAAATTCATATCCCCTCACTCTATTGCCCTAACATTGTTTATATGGATCGGTTATAATATTGTAAACGCCGACGCTTCTGTCGGCATAAACCCCCTCAACAAAAACTGCAATTTTAAACTTAATAGCTTAATATTAAACATTAATCAACATGATTTCTGCTTTCTCATTTGGAATATTATGCCGATCCGTATAATATCCCAAAAGCATTTTAAAGGTTATCCGCCGGACTTCTCACTGCAGATGGTCCTTTATTGAGAACATGGGTATAAATCATAGTTGTTTTCAAATCTTTGTGTCCAAGAAGCTCTTGAACAGTTCTGATGTCATAGCCATCCTCAAGCAAATGGGTTGCAAATGAATGACGGAAAGTATGGCAGGTTGCTCTTTTTACAAGGTCGGCTTTTGTCACGGCATCTTTAACTGATTTTTGAATAATGGATTCATCAATGTGATGTCTGCCGCGCTCACCGGTCTTCTTGTTTTGCCACAAAGTCTCTTGTGGAAACACCCATTGCCAGCGGAATTCTTTGGAGGCATTCGGATATTTGCGTACTAAAGCTTCAGGCAAAAGCACACGACCGAAACCATTGGCAACATCGGATTCATGAATTTTCTTAACTTTGTTTAAATGCTCTGTTAATGGTTTTTTGACCGATCCAGTGAACATAAGTGGCTTCAGTGCTCCGGCTATAGTGCCTCGAACGTATTGCCTGGCTAAGTTGAGTAAGGAGTTTCGGCTTGTTGTCAGTTGTTGGCATCGGCCTAACGACTCTTATTGCCGGAGCGGTTGCCGTCGCATGTTTTTCTTTGAAAGATGCTGCATGATTAATTTCAGGCTGAATCATTTTCAATCTCCTCATATAAATCTTGCTTTATTCTGAGACTCAAATTTAATGAGGCTCCAATATGACAAGTAATTTTCATCGTAGGGCGCGATCCCTGATCGCGCCGAATTTCGGACTGCTCAGGGAGCAGTCCCTACAATATCCACCTCCGTCCACCACGGCGGACACCTTCGCCAGCGGAGGATAAAAACAGGGTTGTTATTTATGGTATTTTCGTACCACTGCTGTAATCACTCCGGCAATGCGTAATTCTTCCTGCGGACTGATCGGCGGATACTTCGGGTTAGCCGCTTCCAGAGTTATCTTTTTCCCTCTTTTGCGAAAAAATTTCATTGTCCAGTGACCATCCACTTCCGCCAGAATTATGTCCCCGTTTTTGGGCTCCCTTCCTCGCTCCACGATAACCAGATCTTTTTCTTTTATCCCTTCGCCAATCATGGAATCACCGGTAACGGAAAGAACAAATGATGATGATGGATTATTGACGAGATACTCATCAAAGGAAATTGTATCTCTCAGTTCTTCTTCCGCCGGTGAGGGGAACCCGGCCGCCACATTGCCCACAAGGGGAAGATTGAAAGACAAACGCGCGGGTTTCAGAAACCCTTTTGCATCTTTTTCCAAAGCGCCTTTATCCAGCAGTTTTTTTGTCCAGTACCCGGCGGCGCTTTTAGCTTTAACGCCTAAAAGAGGAAGCATTTCCGAATAGGTAGGCATTCGTCGCTGTTCTTTAAAAAACGAGGCAAACTTTTGCTCCACATCATTAATATTTATTCTTTTCTTCATGGAAACTGTATATAGGACGAACGTCCTATTGTCAAGAATAAAAATTTGGCCCTGATTTAATGACACTTTCTCAATATCCTAATGTTTAGGAAAACTAGTATGGTTTGCCCGAATTTCTAAATAAATATAGTTTATAGGCATGGAATTCATTGTCAATATTCGA
>JQDQ01000117.1 GCA_000747625.2 Smithella sp. SCADC | reverse complement strand
CGACTATATTGAAAAGATCGCGCAAAAACGAAACCTTTTTTCACCGGCATAGAATAATTATGGAACGCAGAGTTGTTATTACAGGTATGTCAGCTATTACGCCTATCGGTCAGGGAAAAGACCGGATAGTGGAAAGCCTGTTAAACGGAGTTTCCGGAATAAAACCATTGCGCGCAGAAGAGTTTCTCAGCCATTATATTCATTCCAAGGTTTATGGGACAGTAGATTATCCCGTTGAGTATGATTTTAAAAGGAATCACCGCAAAACCATGGGACCGGTGGCCTATTACGCCTGCCAGGTGGCTAAGGAAGTTCTGGAGCAGACCGGACTGACTGAAGAGTTCATTACATCCGGAAGGCTGGGAGTGGCCTTCGGTTCCATTCACGGCTCTCCAACTGTGCAGAGAAATATTTACCGCATTTTCTTTGGAGCCACCGATAAATCAGCGGTCAAGGAAATCGGCGCGGTTGATTATCTGAAATCAATGGTGCACACAACCGCCGTCAATATTACCAGGATGTTCGGCATTACCGGTCGTGTTATAGCTTCGGGAACCGCATGCACCACAAGCTCCCAGTCAATAGGCTACGGTTATGAATCCGTCAAATTCGGCATGCAGGACGCCATGCTTTGCGGCGGCGCCGATGAATACGATACAACCACGGTAGCCGTTTTCGATAACCTGCTGGCCTGTTCCACGGCGTTTAATGAAACACCTCAGAGAACACCTCGTCCTTTTGATAAAGATCGCGACGGTCTGGTGGTGGGTGAAGGCGCCGGCGCGGTAATGCTGGAAGAATACGAATTTGCCAAAAAACGCGGAGCAAATATCCTGGGTGAAGTCATCGGTTTTGCCTGCAACAATAACGGCGGCGATATGATTCTACCGAATTTAACAGGCATAACAAACACTCTGAAACTCGGCGTGGAAAACGCGAGAATCAATCATCAGGAAGTTGACCTGATCAGCGCTCATGCTACCGCCACAAAGATGGGCGACATCATCGAAGCGCAGGCTATTGATGCTGTTTTCGGTAACAACCCGTACGTTATTGGATTAAAAAGTTACACCGGCCATACCATGGCCGCCTGCGGCGCTATTGAAACAATCATGTGTCTCTATATGATGCAGGAAGGATTTATCGCGCCGACATTGAACCTCGAAGAAATCGATGAACGCTGCGCGATGCTTAAACACGTGCAGAAAGTATTGCAGCAAACGGTGAATGTAGCGGCCATACAAAATTTCGCTTTCGGCGGAGTCAATACCATCTTACTGATAAGAAAATATTCCTGAGATTAAAATGTTTCTTGCCCGGTTTTTTCAATGCATAATTGATCTGCTCGTAACATTAATCCTGTGGTGTTATTTTCTTTTCGGTTATCTGTTTATTTTATTATTTTTATATATACCCGTTTATTTTGCCGCGAAAAACAAAACAACCGCCTTGCAAAACATAAATCACGTTCATTTAAAGATTTTTTTCGCATTGATACAAATACTTGTTCCCCGAACTAAATTTAACATTCCCGAAAATGTGCGGGAAATTCGTTCATCGGTTATTGTTTGCAATCATCTATCCTATCTCGATCCTATCCTGCTCGTATCGCTTTTTCAGAGGCAGCGGACGATTGTAAAGAATACTTTTTTCAAAGTCCCCGTTTTCGGCTGGTTTTTAAGAAATTACGGTTATATTTCCTCCAGTGCCGATGGAATAACCGGATCGGCAATGATCAACAATCTGGAGTCCATCAAGCAACATCTGAAGGAAGGTGGAATTTTATTTGTGTTCCCGGAAGGAACCAGAAGCCGCGACGGAAACCTTGCGCCTTTCAATAAAGGCGTATTTACTATCGCCCGTTACTGCAATGCCCCGCTGAAACTTATTTTAATCACCGGAACCGATAAATTATTTCCGCCAGGCCATTTTTTATTTAGCACCCGAGACTTTAATCAAATTCAACTGGAATTAATTGACTCTCTGGAACCGAATTATAATGATAATAATTTTTCCATTTCCGCTCTTGCCGATGAGGCCAGAAAAATATTTGAAGAAAAAATCGCAAAGACTATGAATCCTGCAATTAAACGTTTAAATAATGGAGGGTAACTTATATCGCCTTATGTGCTTTGCGTGTCCCCCCGGAAATTCTCCCGACTTCGCGCTGGCGCAAAGCCCGGCGCATGCCGGGGGGGGATTAAGGGGGTGGAAAAGCAGAGGATTAGAAGCTGGAGAGTCGAATGTTTGGATATCCACCTCCGTCCCTACGGGACACCTCCGCCAGCGGAGGATATCGAATGACGGAGTAATAAGAATAAAACAAATGGGAGGAACAATCCATGGAACTACAGGAAGCTATTTTGAAGCGAAGAAGTGTAAGGAAGTTTACCGAAGAAATGGTAACTGATGATGACCTTCGGCAAATATTCGAAGCTGTACGCTGGTCGCCTTCCTGGGCAAATACTCAAGTGTGGGAATTTATAGTTGTCCGTGATAAGGAGTTGATCAAAAAGGTAACGGGTACTTATTCAGAACACAATCCGGCCACCAAATGTTCACTTACCGCTTCAGCTTTAATCGTCGCCTGTGCCAAGACTGGCGTTTCCGGATGCTACGGTGGAAAAGACGCCACCGCAATTCAAAACTGGTACATGTTTGATTTGGGCATGGCTGTTCAGACATTATGTTTGAAAGCTCATGAACTGGGTTTAGGAACTGTAGTTGTCGGTCTAATGGACCATGAAACCTGTAAGAAAATTCTCGATGTTGGGGAAGGCTATAAAGTAGTCGCTGTTATTCCCATCGGACGGCCCGCTGTGCCTCCCAGAGAAGGTCCTGCGCGCAAAGATCTTTCCGAAATTGTTCATCTGAACCGTTTCCATAAAGCGATGTTTTAATATAAATCCCTTTGAGACTGTGACGAAAATTTCTTCTATTGAAACGAGAAGAGCTTTTTTAGCTGGTAACATCGCTTACAGTATACCCTTTTATATTGCGCGGTATTACACTGTATGGAATTGACTCCCGGAACTGCCCCATGAAAACAAGGACAAGGGCGTGGGAAATGCTCGCAGGTATTTGGAAATATCCATGGATTGAATCAATCTCCACGGAGGTAAGGCTTCAAAACGTTATCCCCGAAATTGAGAAAATAAGAGCAGGCAAACACAGGGGAAGAATAATTGTCGATATGCAGGATTAAATAATCAGCTAATGAAATCATGGTTGACAGGCAAGATACTTATTCTTATACTCCGTTGCGTCAAAACTAACTTTTTCTGAATGAAAATTGAAGGAGCAAATATGAATATTGATGAAAAATACAAAAAAGCCGGTGAAATAATTAGTACAGCAGGAGGAACTCCGATTCCTGTTAACGATACACTCATCAAAATTTTAAAATATTTCATCATGGAAGATGAATTGGATTTTATTACCGCTTTCAATGAAAAAAAATCTCAAACCATGGAACAGTTAAAGCTTTCTAGCGGCTTATCGGAAGAAGAAATCAATAAAAAAGTGAAGAATCTATCGCACAGGGGCGTTATCTTCAATCAGCCCAACAGCAAGGGGCTGATGGTTTTTAGATTACTGCCGCTGGTAAACGTGGGAACCTTTGAATACACTTTTATGGGCAAGATTGAGAAGAACGAACGAAACAGGGAAATATCTCTGTTATTTGATAAATTGTTCGCGGAATTAGAGCAAATGGTCCAGACTAATTATGATGCGCTTATTCCTCATTTATCTACTTTACCGCCTGTCGACAGAACAGTGCCCATTTTTGACAACAAACCAAAAAATGAGAAAATAAAAATTGTCATTGATCAGGAAATCAGCGCCGCTGCCGATAAAATAGTCCCGACTAAAAAAGTAGAGGAATTAATACAAAAATTTGATGAAATCGCCGTAGGACATTGTTTTTGCCGTCATCATAAAGACATGTCGGGAACTCCCTGCAAACAGACAAACGAAAGAGAAAACTGTTTTACCTTCGGCAAATCGGCAAGATTTACTTCAGAACAGGGTTTTTCAAGAATGATCTCAAAAGATGAAGCTCTGGTTATCTTAAAGAAAGCCGAGGACGCAGGACTGGTTCATAAGGCCTATCACCCGAATTTCGACACCAGTAAGGACGAAACAAGTATTTGCAACTGCTGCCGCTGCTGCTGCGCCAACGGCGTCGATAACATGATCATACCGATTGCGAACGCGACCAATTTCTTATCTGTGGTTAATACCGATCTCTGCATTGGATGCGGCAACTGTGTCAAGCACTGTCATACCTACGCGGCTTATTTAACCGACGATAAAAAAGCCGGCCGCAAAGCGGAACTTTGTATTGGTTGCGGGGTTTGCGCGCATTTATGCCCGCAAAATGCGATATCAATGATTGAAGGCAAAGAAAGAATCGTAAGGATTAAGCCGAAGAAAAAATAAAACCGGCTTAGTACTCATCATGAAAAAGAATGGCTAAGAACTAGCGGGAATAACTTTTACTTCCGGTTGTGTATTTTCTCTTTTAAAAAAATGAATAGCATTATTATAACACTTAATTTATTAGAGAAATCCCGATAGTAGATACCATGTCCAGAAAAAGTTTTATAATGATTGCGATGGTTATATGTTCCATAGCAGGAGGGTATGCACCTATACTGTTCGGTGTTGATTCAATATCCGCTTCTTTGGTAGGGAGTACTATTGGTGGACTATTCGGCATATGGGGAGCTTTCAAACTCTACGGATAATAATCAGGGGAAATCTTAATAATATTTCTCAACTAATAAAGATTGGAGAATAATAACTAGTAAGGTGTCCCCAGATTTCCAGATTTCCAGGTGAAATATGCAAGATTTCAACCAATAATCATTGGCATGCGGCCGCGCCATGAAATCCGGCTGTAGGCATCGGGATTATATAATGCGTAAATCTGATTTTATTTTGCTGGTTTCGGCTATTTTATTGATCGCTGTCGGCTTTCTGGCCGTCTTGCCACCTTTCGAAGGCTTCGATGAAACTGCCCATTATTCTTCTATCCAGCAGATAGCTGATACAGGAACAATTCCCCGTTACGGCCAAAGTTTCTTGAGTCTCACAGTCACAGATTACGGTCTACATGGGCCGTTGCCTTACAGTTCTCTCAAGCCACCTTTTGATAGAAATAATGGCATGACTTACGCAGTTTTTTTTACTTCACCCGATCATGTTGCTGCCTATAAAAATTTATATCGCAATCCGTTCGTGCCTAGATCTTTCAAACCAAGTAAAAAAGCGAATTGGCAGTCACAACATCCACCGCTTTATTATTTACTAATGGCTCTCTTGATGAAGGCAACGGCTTCCTGGTCTTTTGTGACACAGCTGTTCGCGTTGCGCCTGGTGTCTTTTCTATTTGCCTTTGCCGGCCTCATGATCGGCTTATACGCCAGCGTTACCCATTCGTCACCAACGTTACGCCGCTCAATGTTATTAGGATTTCTGTTGTATCCATTAATTGTACCAATGTTTTTTGCAGAGTTTTCCCGTCTTGGCAATGATTCGCTCTGCTTGCTATTGTTCGGTATGATATGGGCGGTGTTATTGCGCTGGCTTGAAGACGAGTGTGATAGCAAAAGATCATTGTTACTGGGAATTTTACTGGGACTTGGCCTATTAACAAAAGCTTTTTTTCTGCCCATCACTTTTGGCATCGGTTTATTTATGTTATTCCGCATATGGCGTGAACGTAGCGATCATAAAATGGTTGCGTCGAGATTAAAACATTTTGTGCTGATGTTTGCGCCACCATTACTGCTGGGAGGGAGCTGGTATGTCCACAATCTCCTGCTTTATGGATCATTTGTTGGCGGAAGTGATTTTATTACCTTGACACGTCGTGGAGGATTACTGGCCAATCTTAAGGGAGAGCTGACGTCATTTGCTTTTGTGCGAGGCATTGCGGCAACTTTGGTCACATGGTCTTGGGGCGGTACGTGGTCGCTGACACGGATAAATGAGGTGTTTCGTATCCCTTTAGTGGTGCTGACCGGATGGTTGTTCTTTAATTACATAAGTCAAGCGCGCCGCCATATATTGACGCATGTTATCTGGTTACCGGTGTGGTTGTCCGCAACTTTTTTTATTGGATTAATCTATCATGTTTTTGTGGGCATTGCTTTGACTGGGAGCGGCAACACACCAGGTTGGTATCTTCATGTTGTGGCACCCCTCTTTGCTTTTGTGTTCGCGTTCGGCTTAGCTGAAATTGAAAACGGAAGGATATGGAAACGAAGATTATTTAATAGTTTACTTGCCTATACGGTATTTTTTCTGATTATCATTAATTGGATGCGGATGGTCATGTTTGCCGGGTTGGCAATTAAAGGCGATAATAAATATTATCAATTTCAGGACCATGCCGCGTACCTGATGCGAGCAGCTGACGTGCTCACACGCCTTGATATACTCGGCTGGCCGCTTTTGGCTGTCATCTGTTTTGGTGGTGGACTATTATGCGTGGTCTTAAGTTTAGCAGGAATATTCCGCACTCAAGCACGGGTGAATATTGGGATTAGCTGAGAAGCACTACAATTCCAGCATTGACAGCAGTACCCTCCATATGAAATAAAACATTCGATTAATATCATTGGAGAAAAAAGCATTGCCAGGTCCTACGCAACATATTCGGCAAATTAAACAAAGCCTTGATCACGCAATGATTGCGGATTACTACAATATTATCCGCGAGCTCAAATATATTGAACAAAATAAATTCAA
>JQDQ01000116.1 GCA_000747625.2 Smithella sp. SCADC | reverse complement strand
AAATTGCGGAAGGACAAAACCTATTACAGGCCGAGGATTTTGCGGCGGATGCTATTTCTCCGCTAAAAAATTTCCAGTCGGATCGCCTGAGTATCTGGATGCTCTTCGCCGAGCCAAAGAGCGTTTTACTGATCCAAATTATAAGGCCTCCGCAAAGAAAACGACATTAAAAGTAGTAAAACAGTCAACGTCCTCTGTCGTTAAACAAATCCCCGCACAAATCAGCGAAATTACAGCGTTGGATATGTTGATCGCCGAACGGGGCCAATATCAAGAAAAAATAAAGAAGATAACTCAGGCAATAGAAATATTGTCTTGAAAAAAATGGATTCCCGCCTGCGCGGGAATGACAAAAAATAAAAACGCGGTAGGACAAGGAACGAATCATGGCAGTATCGGGAACTATTTTAACCCACGTAGAATCAAGCCTGCGCGGGCTCGCGCCAAAGGAAGCCGCGCAGAAGACAAAGGAACTCGCCGCGCATTACGGCGTCACACCGGCCAGCATCAATCGTTACGCGGCGGCGCGGGGGATTCGATTTCGGAAGGAGCGTAAAAACAAAGGCCAGTCCGGCGCATCGCGTGAGATTCTTCTCGGCGCATCAACGCTGATGCTGACGTCCAGACGCAAATCAAACGAGATTCCATTGCCCGCCTGCGACGCCAAGATGATCCTCGATGATTCCGGCATTGCGACCGGCGGCGTTTCCACTCACCGGTTTCTCGCGCGCCTGCGCGAGGAACAAATATCCGCGCAGGACATGCTCAAACCCTCGCCGCATCAGCGTCTGCTCTCCGCGCATCCGAACCATGTCTGGCAATTCGACGTGACAAATTGTTTACAATATTTCCTTGATAAAAAAGGCCTTGGCGAACGCGACACCGAAATGACGATGTACAAAAATAAAATTGTCGCCACAGCCAAAACGATCAAAAAAGAACTGCTCCGGTACGCCGTGGTAGATCACTGCTCCGGGGCTTTCTTCGTCCATTATTATTATGCCTCCGGCGAACGCGCGATGGACGGCTCTGATTTTCTCTTCCGCGCCATGCGTCCGAAGGACGATCTGATTAAAAAAACGTGGAACGGTCAGTCCGCGCCGAAGATCGGCAAATTCCGCTTCCACGGCGTGCCCTTTATCCTGGTGACCGATCGCGGCTCCATCGTCGCGGCAAAATCCAACCAGGCATTATTTGAGGCATTAAGAATAGACCTGCAAACCCACATGCCCGGCAACCCGCGCGCAAAGGGCGCGATTGAAGGGCTCATGAAATACATCAACCGCTTTGAAGCGCGGCTCAAATTCCAGCGGCCCGCCGATCTGAATGAACTCAACCGCTGGGCGCTGGACTGGTGCATCTATATTAATGGTGCGGTGAAAATGCGCGACATCGCTCCCCGCTCCGTGCTGTGGTCATACATCACCGCCGAGCAACTGCGGCTGTGCCCCGAAGAAGACCTTTACCGCCTGCTGATCCGCGAACCGTCAATCACGAGATGCCCGAAGGGCGACCGGATCATCAGCGTGGATAATTATAAATATCAGATACCCGACCCGCAGGCCGCCTGGCAGACGGTCAGCGTCGTCCGGCATCCTTATGAATACCCTAATGTTGAAGTCCATTTTAACGGCCATGTCTGGCTGTGCGAGCCGATCCCGGAAGACATTTACGGACGGCTGACCAACGGAACGCCTTACGGCGAATACAAGACCGCGAAATATACCGACACGCAAAACGCCAAAACCGAGATGGAACACAAAGCCGAAGAACTGGGGATCACCTGGAAGGGAACCGGCGACAAGCGCATGGGCGTCGCGCCTCCTGTGGGATTCGAATCGCCGCTGAAAGTTTTCGGCCACCAGGCGGACAAAGTCGGCAACCTCGAATTCATCGAACGCAAAGGAACGCCGCTGGAAATCAATCATCCCGAAGAGCCGGCCAACAAACCGATCATATCCGATGCGGCCCAAGTCTCGCGCCCGCCGGCCGCGCGGATGATTTCCTTTACCGAACTTTTAAAGAAACTGCGCGCGGAAATCGGCGTCATCACACCGCAACTTAATGCCGGCCTGCGCGCTCAGTATGAATCAGGAATAGAAATAAACGAAGCAGAGGAGGTGATCAGGGCGATAGGCGCAGGGTCGTGGCATCCGGCACACGCCGGAGTCCCGGTCGAAGCGGCCGGATGACCCGGTGAAGAGTGAAAAGTGAAATGTCATTCCCGCCCCGCATGCGCGGGGTAAACATCCGGCGGGAATCCAGGAAATAAAAAAGGAGAATTATAAAATGTCATATTCAGTAAAAACACCATGCGGAAATTGTACAAAGATCGGGCAATGCGTAGACGGAACAATCATAAGCTACGCCGTATATGCACTTCACGGATTAGGGGAAGGGAAAGGACATCTGGGCGCCGGTTTAATTAGTATTGATTGTTGTAATTTCGAAGGGCCAAAAGAACAGGAAAACAAAAAAGCAACAGAATAAAGATACTCCCCGCGCGCCTGATGGCGCGCGGGGATAATTCTTCCTACGCTTCGAGCGGCATAAATTGCTTTTGGCGTGGGAGCAGAAGGAGATGGTGATGGCGAGACTAAAAGTTAACGAACAAACAGCATACGAGATGGCCTTTAAACCGATCAAGCTCAAAGAGCTGTGTATCGATTGCGGCATCAGCCAGATCAAGCTCGGCAATGCTACCAATTTAAGCCGGGCGTCGATTAATCTCATGCTCAACCGCGGGTACGTCCCGCTTGAACGGCAAGATTTCAAGGAAAAAATACAACGAGAACTTGCCGGTAATCCGAAGGCCATGCAGTGGCTGGCCGAGCGGAATTTAGCGATGGCGGATATCTGGCAACCGCTGGGCAAGGATTTACGCGCAATTGCTCCGGCAGGACGCAGCATCAGAACGTGGGAGACACGCAGAAAACCCGTCTTTGCGACGGGAAACGAAATTATAAAAATCAAGGAGGTCGAGATGATCAGTCAGGAAGCAATGAAACATTTTAAAATATTCAGGAACCCTTTTTACGATGACGTGCAAAAAGATTCGGACATTTTTATGTCGGAAGAACACCGCTACATCGAGGCGGCAATGCTGGACTCCGCGCGGCACAGCGGATTTCTCGCCGTCATCGGCGAAGTCGGCAGCGGCAAAACAGTCATCCGCCGCAAAATCATGGAACAGCTAAAGAAAGACGGCGACACCATCGTCATCTTCCCGGAGATCATCGATAAGACGCGCGTGAATTTCTCCAGCATCTGCGACGCGATCATCATGGATCTGAGCGAAGAGCCGCCCAAAAGAACGCTGGAGGCAAAATCAAGGCAAGTCAAAAAACTCTTGCAGGAACGCGCCAAGCAGGGCTTCCGCAGTGTTTTAATCCTGGAAGAAGCGCACGATCTGACGGTCAACACGCTGAAATATCTCAAGCGCTTCCAGGAAATCGAAGACGGCTACCGCAAACTCCTCGGCATCATCCTGCTGGGCCAGACTGAACTTAATAATCTGCTCGACGAATCGCGCCACATCGAAATGCGCGAAGTGATCCGCCGCATCCAGACCTGCGAGATCAAAGGACTCAACGGCAACATGAAGGAATATCTCAAACTCAAATTCAAGCGCATCAACATGAACATTGCGGACATCTTTGATGAGGGCGCCTTCGCGGCGCTCTCTGATCGGCTGACCACCAAAGATCGGCGCAATAAGGCGATCAGCCATGCTTACCCGCTCGTCGTCAACAACTACGCGGCGCGGGCCATGAACATGGCGTTTGAGATGGGCGAGAAGAAAGTGACCGAAGCCGTGGTGATGGCGATCTGAGCCCGGTGAATAGTAAATAGTAAATGGTGAATAGAAAGTTCCTCCCCCTCTTGTGACCTTCAGGTTATGAGGGGGGAGGCCAGGTGGGGGTAAAAACATGGGAGGATTACCGAGATTAAAGAAAAAAGACGAACTGCATTATCGGAAGGGGCAGACCAATGAAGCGCATACATGCCAATGGTGTCGTAACTTCTGCCGCAATATTGACGTTAAGGGGATTGGTGGTGTTGATCTGGGCAAACAGTGCCGTTGTACAGTGATAGGTCTGCAACCGTCGCGCCGGTACCGTATATATTCTGATCATACCTGCGACGCACAGGAATATAAAGCACCGGCATGGATTGTTAATGGAGGGAATCATGCTAAAAAAAAATAAAACAATCATTAATCAGGACCCGTTTGACGCGGCGATGGCGCGCTGGGAACGACGGGGCAATATCATTGCATGGGGATTACTGGCGGCGGCGGTATGTTATTTTGCGCCGGTAGTATTGAGAATATTATTTAATCACTAATCATTCCCGCCCCGCATGCGCGGGGTAAACATCAGGCGGGAATCAGGAGGTCAGAGTCATGTCGATAGGAGAATTATTAATGAACGAAAAAATCAAAATCGACACAGCGGAAAACCGGAGCCGGTTGAAGTCGGCGTTATTTGAACACGTCGGTGAAGTCAATGCAATCTCAATGACGGCGCTGTACGAGGCCGTTTTCGACCGGCGCTGGAATGATCGCATTAACGACACCCGCACCCTGAGGTACCTCATCACGGCCCTGCGGGAAGACGGAGTTCCGATATGTTCGACATCTTCTCAACGCGGTGGCGGGTATTACATCGCGGCAGCGGGCAGTGAATTCATCGACTTCCTGCAAAAAACAGAACGCCGCGCCATTTGCATCCTCATGCGCAACGCGCGGATGAAAAAAGTTTCGCTGCCGGAATACCTCGGGCAACTCAAACTGGAAATGGAGGCAAAATGAAAAAACATTCCGCGTCGAACACAGAACAAGGGGTTGCAACAAACACAGAACAAGGGGTTGCAACCCCTTGTTCCGCAAATGTGAAAGCAGACGCCAACGAACTCCTCTCCTGCCTGCGCGAGGTGACGGACGGCATTGCAGATCTGGAAGCCCGCGCCAATACGGAGATGGCGGAAGTGACCGCGCGTTACGGCTCGTGGCTTAATCCCCTGCGCGAAGAATTGACCGCGCGTGGGAAAGAATTAATCGCGCTCATGAAGAAAAACAAAGGCCTTCTGTTCGACGGTACCGACGTCGTCAATCTCGCGCACGGATCGCTGATCCGCAACGAAGCTGAAAAGGTCAGCATCCCGCGCGATGCGCTGGAAGCCTGCAAGGGAAACGGATTTGACGATGTTATTAGAGTCGTCGAATCGCTCGACCGCCCGGCGATAGAGAAATGGCCGGACGCGAAACTCACGCTGATCGGAGCCACACGGAAACCAACGGAGGAGTTTAAGTATGATCTTAGAAAATAAAGAACAAGGGGTTGCAACAAACACAGAACAAGGGGTTGCAACAAACACAGAACAAGGGGTTGCAACCCCTTGTTCTGAAAATTACAACGATCACGGCTTTTGCTCTGCCCGATTAACCGAATTCCCCGGCTGCGTAAACTTTGATCTCGTACCAAAAACAAACAGACTCTGCGCACACCTTAACTTAGGAGGCGCATGCGATACGGACAAACAGAAGGAGATTGAGAAATGATTATCGGCCTTATTATCGGGATTTTTATCGGGACGTTGGTGGGCGCTTTAGTGATGAGCATCATGGCGTCGGCAAGCCACGCCGACGATGTGGAGATAGATAAATAGATAAATGGATCATGACGCACAGAGCAGTAAGATCGGGAATCATATCCTGCAAGCGCCGCGCGAGCGGATTTGTCGTGAATGCGGGCATTACGGGTTTAGGCGGGGCAATCCAGAAAGTTACAGATGGTCATTCTGCTTTAAAAAACAAAAATGGTTTCCGGAAAGCATTGAATTCCCGGGAGAACGAAAGGGATGCGAAGAATGGGCATAATGCCCGTGAAGCGTAAATGGCAAGAACAGGAGAGTGAAAGAGGAGAAATAAACATGCCGCAGTTTAATTTTAAAAAACAATTTGCGCCCGCTGTTGAAAGCGGGAAGAAAAGACAAACGATCAGAGCAAAGCGTAAAGATGGTCGCAATCCGCACGTCGGCGACACATTATATCTTTTCGTCGGCCTGAGGACAAAGGGCTGCCGCAGACTGGGTGAAGCGATTTGCAAAGAGGTTCATCAAATAACGATTGATTATACCGGCATCAACGTGGACGGCGAGTGGTTGCTTACCGTAGCAAAAAACGAACTGGCCCGCGCCGATGGATTTAATGATTACTACGAAATGAAGGATTTCTTCCGTAAAGAGCACGGCCTGCCGTTTGAAGGCCTGCTTTATAAGTGGTGATTGTATGAGACTAACCTGCCCCTATTGCCGAAAGGAATTTAATTTTATGGACGCACAAATCAGCAAGGATTTACAATATGTCATCGCCGCGCTGCCATCGTTCGGCACGCGGTATGCGCACCTGGTCATGGGGTACGCTCAACTGTTCGGCGTCACGCCCATGCACCTGAAGGCCAAAAAGCTGCGGTTGATTGTTGAAGAGATGAAAAAACTTTTCGATGCGCAGTCTTTTGCCTGGCAGAAAAAACTTTATCCGATCAGTCATGCCGGGATCGCCGAGGCCCTGGACATCTGCATCAAAAAGAATTTTACTGACAAGTTAGAAAATCACAACTATTTGAAGAAAGTCATGATCGGAATTTCCGAACGCGAAGGCAAAGGCAAATCCAAACAGGCTGAAAAGGATCTGCGGGAACGCGAAAGCAATGTCCTAGCCGGCGGCGGAAGACCTGAAAAAGAACTGGATTCCCGCCTACGCGGGAATGACAACACAGAGGAAAAGCCCGAACGCATCACGCCGGAGCAAGCGAAGACCAACATCCAGCGCGTCGGTGAGATACTCAAAACCATAGGAGGATAAGGTGAAACAGATCGAACCCAAACAAACGCAATTATTACACATCGCGAAATCGCAATGCAAACTATCCGACGTTGAATACCGGGATCTGCTTGCGGGCCACTCTAAAGATAAAAAAACATCCAGCAAGGATCTGACCTATTCAGAAGCGGACGCCGTGCTTAATTATTTCGTCAAGACGTTGGGTTTTAAAATTAGAACAAGGGGTTGCAACCCCTTGTTCTTAAAGGATTGCAACCCCTTGTTCTCTCGCCCTGCCCGCGCCCGGGGGCCATTGCCCGGCAATGTAACGGCGCTGCCCTCGCCCGATCAGCTCAAACTGATCGATGCTCTGGGCGCGCAGGTGGCGTGGAAATATGCGGACGGCTTCCAGCGCTGGCTGGCCAAGTATGTCAAGACGGATAAAATCAGAACATCCGCGCAGGCCAGCCGCTGCATCGAAGGGCTCAAAGGAATGCTGAAGAACAGTAAAGAGTGAAGGGTGAATAGTGAATGGTGAATAGTGAAAAAACATGGATCGACTACATCAAGACTGAGCAACTGCCGGAGGATTATCAGCTCATCGTTGGCGCCATCGGCCTGGCGAATACCATCAAACTGGCGCAGGCGCTGCCGAGTGTTTACGTCTATTTAAAAAGCCCGGACAAACTTTTCAAACCGGCGAAGATTCAATTCGTGCTTGAAAACTATAATCAGTCCGGCCCCGGAAATCCTTTTAATCCGCGCCGCATGGCGCTGGAGACCGGCCTGTCCATTCGCGAGATTTACGACAT
>JQDQ01000115.1 GCA_000747625.2 Smithella sp. SCADC | reverse complement strand
TTGTGATATGCTTGAGCAGTTCACTATACGCGAAGGTCTCGAGCACATTGCCAAACCGGCTGCGATCTTGCTGCACTTCGGCGGAACCAAGATCAAGCAAGGTGGCCAACAGACCGGCATCGATAAACTGCAGCTTGGGTGTTTTGACAACACGCTTGAGCCGGTTCCTGGCCCAAACCTCAACGCGCCTGAGCAAGTACATCTGCTCGAACACCCCGATGTAAAATATGGAATCTATCAACGTAAATTACGGAATATAGACCACGATATTATGGAATATGGCCGGCCAGAAGCGACGGGAATGATAATATTGTTGGCTTTATGCCGTTGTGCAAAGGTCTCCAGTCACTACAATTTCTATTGCCGAAAATACGTCACTTACAGCTCCGCCCTCTCAGTTACATTAACTGAAGGGCTATAACATATCGAATAATTTGGTAATTATTACTAAAATCATGCCATGATGTCAATGGATTAGTGCGTTTGTTTTATTTTGGTGGAAACTGAGATGAGAAAACATAATTTTCGGCACCTATCGCTTCCTTCCCATAATAATTGAGTGGCAAGGATCGGTAAAGTCCTGATACAAAAATTCAATATTAAATAAAGTAAAAATATCTTTTAATAATTCACCATCAAAAACATGGTGATGCAAACATCTATTTTCGAAATTTTTTAAAGAACGGTTATAATAAAAAGCTCTGTCTTTTATTTCAGGTGTCTGCTTATAATCATGCAGTTCTAATATTTCGTCTAAATGTGTTAAATCGTATTCAGAGGTGTTTAATTAGTGCGTATTGGTTACTAAATTATTATTGACTAAAACTAAATTTTCTCCACTTAACTCAAGTGAAAAATCATATTTGCCAATTGTATTAAAAATTGCTTTGCTTGTTCCTTTTTTATATCTGTCATGCGTTTCTACAATAATCACTTTAGTATTTGTAATCCAGTTTTCAAAATTTGTTTCAAAAATTTCTTTTTCAGCACCTTCAATATCAATTTTTAAAATATCAATTGTGGTAATATTCATCAGCTTCCTTATTTCATCAATTGTATATCCACGTACCACATTATTTCCTGAACCTTTTTCAACCATATAGGCCGCTTCGCCAAATCCTTTATCTAGCAAATTTATATATTCTGAGCTGTTCCATACAGCACCTTTTACTAATGTTATATTTGGATAATTTGCAGTATTTTTTTGAGCAACAGCATGGTTGTTCGTTTCCGGTTCTAAGGCAAAAATTTTAGCACTGGGATACTTATGGGCAAAAAAAACGCTTGCGTAACCTACGTTAGCGCCAAGGTCAAAAATAGTTGTTGCGTTTATATCCAAGGTCAAACGATATTGTTGCTCAATGAAAATTTGTTCAAAAATTGCATAATCTGAATAAATGCCCCTAAACCAGACTTTGTGCTTCAGTGCCGATAATTGCAAACAAGCTTCTTTTTGCTTTTTTACAGCACTGTAAAGTTTAAATCCATCTATTAGACCTAATTTGTTTATGTATTTCGGTAATCTGCTAGACATTTTTTAAGATCTTTTTGATAAGACTTGCTTTCTGTGAAAGGGAGTATAGGAAACGCGGCGATGTATGTCAAGGAAATCTTAGACACAAAAGCCAGATGTTATTGATGATTATGGTCGTTCGTGAAAGGTGTTTATTACGGATTATGATATTGCGTAAATTGGCAAAAATTGATTTTTCATTTTTCGCCAACAGTCTGATCCGTGGCAGTTCGATCTTCGCGATTTAAGTTCGACAAGATTGTGATCATAGCAAGAAGAATATAAAACATCATTGCCGACGCCTTATAATAGAATAAAGGTTCAGCCAATCCCATAATAAAATAAGCCAAAAAAGCAATCGCCACATATATTCCCCAACGCCTGATGCCGTCGTCTCTTGCATGTCGAATTGTCTTCCAACACATCTTTACAAAAACAAAGAGAATGGCTAAAAATAATATCAGGCCTATTAGACCGACTCTCACGGCAATATCCAACAACCAATTATGAGGGCCATAGATCTCAGCAGGCCTATCTCTTTGGGGCAATTTATTGACATAGGCTTCTTTGTTGATGCTGTTTTTAAACGTCAGCATACCGAAGCCGATACCCTTCAGAGGATAATCTTTCAAGACTTCACAGGCAACATAATTGATTTTTAATCGTTCCTTTATAGTGAATGCGTCCATTCTATTTTTTAAAGGTGTTACAAAAATTAAAATAATAATAGCAACTAAAAATATGGGCAATAGCGTCTTTTTTCTTAGTAATAACATAGTGCCGCCCGCAATAACGAAAGCCGCTAAAGTTGCTCTGCTTTGAGTTAAAATTATGGCAACAAAGGACGCCAACGCGCATAAGATAACCACCATTCGACGATATAATGAAGAAGACCGGAAGAAAAAGTATAGACAGAAGAAAATAGCCGTAATGGTTAAAGTACCAACAAAATTTGTTGGAAGCTCAGCAGAAGCCCCTTTGCTCATCCCACACCCGCCAAACCTGAACGATTGAATCGGATTACCCAAAATAACATAATAATAGACCATCCCGCTCACTGAAAAAAATGCAGCCGACAACACGATAATCCAAGCCAGAGTTTCCAGTCGCTTTATCGAATGGAAAAAATTAATTAACAAAAAATAAAAGATAATATGATTCAGCAAATGTCCGCGCACATCATTGATCGTATTTTCAACATTAAGCGCCCAGAAGATACTCAACAAACACCAAAGAAAAAAAATGACTAGAGGATAGGTAAAGGGTGTTTTAAATGTAAGAGCACTCGGGTTAAAAATTATTAAAAACAGGGCAATCCCAATTGCTAGATAAAAACTAATATTCGTGATGGCCGTCGTATATGGAAGAGGGTTGCAAAAAATAAAAACTCCCAGAAGCACGAAAACGCAATAATTCAAAACTGTAAATAATTTTTTATGTTTATCTTGAAATTCCAAAAGGTGTTGCCTATTTATCATTTATATGTATCTACTTCTTTTGCATTGCAATGTTTATTTTCCCTATTAGACTCATACCTTCAATTCTACTAGGAGGCTGTCTGAGAACTCAAAAAATGATTTCTCAACCACATTATATTGTATTTGTTAACATAATAACACACTATATATTGTGGTAATAAATTTTGCTATTCTCGGACAGCCTCCTAGTAATATATCTTATTTTATTCATATTATAAATGGATATTATGGACAAGCTGTTTCAGTAACTTGGAATAATCGGTTATGTTTTTTTCGGCAGGGACATAGAAATGTTGTAAAAAATTACCATGACCTTTATCAAATATTTTTAAGGACAGATTTATAAGTTTGGTAACTAATTTGATTATTCTATAAATAACCTAAAAACTATCTTCCTTTCCCAGAAAAAGAACACTGGGAGTCTTCACTGACTCAACTTTAAAACCGCTTTTCCCCGCCAGTACTCGCATGGGCTGCGGATTAAAAAAGCTGATGTGTCTTTCGTGCTTGGAAATGTCAAAATATTCCCAACGTGATTTCAACATGTTGGCTATTCCGATAATGAGCAATTCGCCGGGTTTAATGATTCTGTGGATTCATGAAGCAATGGCGTACCTGAATTGAAAAATAAAAAAATGCTGAACTCTAACTTAACATGTGGTACAAATATTTGGAGCAGTTCACCCCGCAAACCTAGATGAAGTGAAAATTAATCATGGTGCATATACGAATTGGCTTTGAATCATTTTTATGAATCCGAGAAGACTATTGATATAGGTTTCTTATGACTGTAAGTATTGTCGTACCAGCATACAACCAACTGATGTTTACAAAAGGATGCATTGATAGTATCCGAAAATATAGTGAACCAACTGAAATTATTATCGTTGATAACGGATCGTCCGATGGAACGAAAGAATTCCTTGCTGCTTACTCGGATATCATAGTAATTACAAACAATGATAATAGGGGTTTTGCCGGTGCCTGCAACCAGGGAGCAAAGGCAGCAAAAGGGGAGTGGGTAGTTATATTGAATAACGATGTCGTCGTTTCGCCGAACTGGCTGACTGGATTGGTCGAATTTGCAGAAACAAAGCGGCTGGATATCGTAACCCCGGCAATCAGGGAAGGTGAAGTTAACTATGACATAATTTCATATTCTCAGGAATTTATTCGTACCATGGCCGGCGTGGCAAGAATAGGAGATGCTGATGGGATTTGTTTCATGGTTCGACGGCAGGTCTTTGAGATAATAGGGTACCTTGATGAAAACTTTATTATTGGCCAGTTCGAGGATGTGGATTTTTTCAGACGGGCAAAAACAGCCGGCTTCAAGCTCGGAATAACGGGAAGGTCATTCATTCATCATTTTGGTTCTATAACACAACATTCAATAAGAAGATCCACGGCCGTAAAGCCGTATGAAGAAATAAATCGCGCCTACTATCACAGTAAATGGAAGCTGAATCGGTGGAGACGCTTTTGGGAGAAGCGCCAATCAAAAGCCAGAGAAAGATATTGGCGACTAAAAGAAAAAATCTTATACAACCATTCTTTAAAAGAGAAATGGATTAATGGGAAATTGCGATACTACTAAATTATGAAAAAACATTCTTCCTCACCCTCTTTCTTAATAGTATCATTAAGATATATTGGAGACGTTCTTCTGTCTACCCCTCTTGCCTTATCCATAAAAGAACAACTGCCGGAAGCACAGGTAGATTATCTTGTCTTTGAGGGAACAGATGGAATACTGCAGAAAAATCCTTATGTCCGTTCTGTTCTGACGATTCCTTCCGAAAGCAAGAACATATTATTTTATACATCACTATGGAATAGATATGATTATGCCATTGGAACAAATCCCTCCGATAGAACTGCATTCTATTGCGCCTGTGGAGGCCGCCAGTCAGTAGGTTTTTCTTATTTAGCCAAGAAGGAATGGTGGAAGAAGTTATTATTAAACAAATGTAACTTTTATAACGACCAAATACATATTGTGCCGCTTATACTATCACAAATCGAATTTCTCGGCGTACCACCAAAACCACGAGTCGTTGTGGGTTATGATGACAATGACGAGAAATTAATGGAGGCAATGCTGGGAAAGGAAGACTACATTCTGTTACATCCCTATGCTCGCAAACAATACAAATATTGGCCGGCCGCTTCATGGGCCGCGCTAGCGGACATGATTCAGAGTAAGTTGGGTATCCGGACTGTTTTTACCGTTTCCCCTGATCATAATGATAAGGGCCATATGGATGCCATTACAGCGAGTGTTTCTTCGGATATCTTACGGTTTCCTAAATCAGTATCGCTTAGCCAATTAGCGGCTGCACTAAAGAATAGCAAGGCTTATATAGGCGTAGACACTGTCGTTACCCACATGGCAGCAGCCTTGGATGTCCCTATGATCGCATTATTTGGGCCTTCCTTGGTTAGGCATTTTGGGCCTTGGCCTAATGACTATAGTGGAACAACGCCTTACGGTCATTCTGGTCGCGTACAACGAATAGGAAGAATCACCGTGGTACAAAAAAACTGGTCGTGTGTTCCATGCAATCAAGAAATATGTTCGATAACAAATAAAGATCAAATGGAATGTATGACTGCAATAACCGCGGAAGAAGTCTTATCTGAACTTATTGGTGTTATGCAAACAGCTCCATTGCAAGAAACTGGAGACATTGAGAATGATGAATCCAAAGGTTAGCGTGTGTATTCCGACGTATAATTACGCTAAGTATTTGCAAGAAACAATTGAGTCTATATTATCTCAAACCTTTACTGATTTTGAGTTGATAATTATAGATGATTGCTCGACTGATCATACAAAAGATATTGGACTATATTATGCGTCCAGGGATAAACGAATATCCTTTAGCGTGAATTCTTCAAACATCGGCATGGTTAAAAATTGGAATCTATGTCTTTCAGAAGCCAAGGGAGACTACATCAGGTATGTTTTTGGCGATGATCTCTTAATCCATAAAGAAGCTATTGCAAAAATGGTAGACGTATTAGATTCAAATAATAATATTGCCCTTGTAAGCTCATCAAGAAGAGTTATCGAAGAAAATTCTAACGAGAAAAAGATATGGTCTCACTTTAAAGGCATAACTGCAGCGGAAGGAACTGCCATAATTAACAAATGTTTAAGTGAGCAAAAGAATCTAATTGGCGAGCCTTCTGTTGTAATGTTCAGAAAGAATCTTGCGATCCGTGGATTCAATGAGAAATATAAACATCTGGTTGATTTGGAATTATGGTTTCATCTCTTAGAACAAGGAGACTTTGCTTACATTGATGAACCTTTAACCGCATTTCGAATCCATACGGAGCAACAAACTAATAAGAATTGGGAAAATGCGGATGAACTCGACGATACTCAATATCTATTTGATGATTATTTACATAAATCTTATATAAATATAAGTGATTTCAAAAAGAGTTATATATTATATGATTATAACTACCAACGATGGAAGGCATATAAAGAAAAGAGAATCAGTAAACGACAGGCAATTGAGAAAATCAATCACTCCTATGACATTGGGAAATTTTATTTATTCTTGCCATTATATAAGATTTACAAACCTTTTTTGAAACTTAAGAAACACGTTCAGTATGTCTTTGGTGGCTCTTATTGAATTTCTTCTGCCAGTTCTATTAAATAATTTTGTATCACGATACTGACAAAATATCCACGCACCCAATATACCTTCCCCAGCAATCCTTCCCTAATTCTGGGCATTCATGGGGGGCTGCCTGAATTCCACTAAAAATAGCCTTCTGGGCTACTGCACAGCCCCATCAATAATTTAAATCGCATCTCACATTTTGTGTGTTACAATACCCTTGACACACAGAATCATTCTTCATACACTCCCATCATGAAAAAGCAATGCCTTATCAAAAGAAATTTTATTTATGCGCATTATGACGCCAATGGTTTGATACCTGAATATGTTTTGTTTTGTCTTGAAAATATAAGACCTCTGTCGGCGGGAACCATTTTTGTAACAACCGCAGCGTTACTGAGTAAAGAAAAAGCAAAACTTCATTCTGTTGTTGACGATGTAATTGAGATTGAAAATATCGGGTATGATTTTTACAGTTGGCAAACAGGTTTTATGTCGTTCATGGAAAAATCTCAAGAAATTGATGAGTTAATACTTTTAAACTCTTCGGTCCTCGGTCCAATATTCCCCTTAAGCGAAGCGTTTAACAGAATGGAGCAATCATCATGTGATTTCTGGGGAATGACGGAAAGTTTTGAAGAAAATTATCATCTGCAGAGCTATTTTTTGTGTTTCAGAAAGAAAATGATATATAGTGAATTATTTAAAAGATACTGGACTGATATGGCTCCCTTGGCGGACAGACAAGAAGTTATTAACCGATACGAGCTCAAATTAACCAGGTATTTCAGAGAGCATGGATTTAAATCCGATTGTTTAATTAAAAGCATGGATCTTCGCCTGTTGTGTTTGAAGAATCTGTCGCTGATATTCAAGAAAAAGAAAAACCCGACATTGTATTATCCGGATCAGTTGCTGCAATTAAGAATGCCTTTTGTAAAAATCCAGCTATTGAGAGACAACCCGTTTAATCTTCAGCTAAACGAAATATATGAGCGCCATCAGGACATAATGCAATTGTATGTTTGTTCAAAAAAGACGATATAGTGTTGATGCACAACCCGAAGTTCGAGTCGGTGCCGGATTTGTGATGTGGTTGGGTCTAACGGGAAAATGTTTGACAAGATTTACGCAAAAAGTAAAAAGAAATGGTATTTAACTCTATTGAATTTTTAATTTTTCTGCCAACAGTATTTTTACTGTATTGGTTTGTCTTTCAGAAAAATCTAAAATTACAGAACTTATTTATTCTTGCTGTCAGCTATATTTTTTATTGTTGGTGGGATTGGAGATTTTTATCTTTAATTCTTCTATGTTCAGGAATAAACTATTTCGCAGGAGTAGTATCACTACAACGCCGGTTACTATGGTTCATGTAGGATAATTCTTCAGCCATTTTTTCTTATAAGAGTTTCTGGATTTTTCTTTGTTATGCCGCTGTTTCATAAACCAGGCAATCACGTCTTGAGGGCTCCATGTGATTCTTGGAAGAACCACTTCCAGGAGCCTTCGGATTTCAGGAACAGTAGCCCTTACACATTTTTTCCCCCCATTGCCGCTGCAC
>JQDQ01000114.1 GCA_000747625.2 Smithella sp. SCADC | reverse complement strand
ATGATATAAAGAATGGTACGATTACAAGAGAATCTGCCAAAGAGTTAGTTGAATCCGTATGGGTCAAGATGCAGGAAGGCGGATATGTGCAGCCTCCGCAGTGGGTAAACAACGGCGGCGGCGGATTGGGCTGGCAGACAATGACGTTGGGCGGTGTTGATGAATTTGGCGATGATGTTACGAATGAGATAACATATATAGCTTTGGAAGTTACGGGTGAATTACAGACGGTTGCTCCGCAGATAGCAGTGCGCATGCACGACAAAACACCTGATGAACTTTTCAACGCTGTTTTCAAGTGTGTCCGCACCGGTTGTTCTCAGCCGGCTATATTTAATGATAAAGTTAACGTCCCGAGGCTTATGGGTATTGGCGCTTCCGTAGAGGATGCCAGAGATTACGGCATAAACAATTGCATGCAGCCGGTTATTCCGGGCAAGAATATCCATTATCGTGCCGGCCATTCCGGAGCTTTAATGCTTCCTATGGCTCTGAGCCTGGCCATGGATGGCGGAAAAATAATGGGTATGCAAATGGGTCCCGAGACACCTCCTTTATCTTCAATGAAATCGATGGAGGATATATGGGCAGCCTTCTGCAAGCAGGTGGATCATGCTGTAATGGTATTGACTCAGTTATCCAGTCTGGCTGATGCCCTGCAGAAGAAATATGTTCCCCGTCCATTCTTGTCGGCGATTCTGGAAGGCAACATTGAAAAAGGCTGCGATATGAGAGACTGGGAGTATCTGGGACTGCGTCACCACCTGGTTTTCGGATGCAACAATACCGCCGATGCTCTTGCCGCCATCAAGATGCTGGTCTTTGAGAAGAAGAAGATAACACTGGAGACTTTCCTCAATGCGGTGAACAATAATTACGCAGGTGAATACGAGAAAGTCTACCAGATGATTGAGCAGGAAGTACCGAAGTTCGGTAATGATAATGATTATGTCGATATGTTCGCCAGAGACATCATGGTATATGTGAAGGGCCAGTGCGATAAGTCTATAGACATTTACGGCAAGCCGTATCTAATCGATGGTACAACAGCTTCCGGACCTATCAATTTCGGTATGCTGAGTCCGGCAACGTTTGACGGAAGAAGGGCTAATGAACCTTTCCATGATGGAACAATATCACCTGTCCAGGGCAGAGACATCAGCGGTCCGACGGCTACGATCAGATCAGTTGCCAAGGTTGATCCTCTGAAGACCGGCAACATGCTTCTGAATCAGAAATTTATGCCGGTATTCTTTGATCCGGAAAACTATGAGCTGATGAGAGGTTACCTGAAGACCGTTCGTGATCTGGGACTGCATCATGTTCAGTTTAATTGCGTAAGCAAGGCGACGTTATTGGATGCCAAGAAGAAACCTGAAAAATATGAAAGCTTGATCGTCAGGGTTGCCGGATATTCAGCGTACTATATTGACCTGGACAACAAGATTCAGGATGAAATTATCAAGAGAACAGAACAGTCTTTTAGTTGCTAGAAAAAAGGTTGAACCAAAAAAGGGGGATATTTATATCCCCTTTTTTTATGCTTGTAAAATTATGAACATGCCTGTAAAGAAATTAAATTAGAATTAAGAAATAATCAAATCTGGAATATAATATAGGATAGTTTAATTTAAGAAAAAATGGATGGCTAAACTTTTATGAAAGTCGATATAAAATTAAAAGATAAGACGCTGAAGGAAAGCGGCGAAACTACGGGTATAGTGTTTAATTTCCAGCAATTCAGTATTCAGGATGGACCGGGTCTTCGTACGACTATGTTTGTAAAAGGGTGTCCGCTTCACTGTCCGTGGTGTTCAAATCCTGAATCAATTTATCCATCGTATCAGATTAAGGCGGTTCAGGATAAATGTCGCGGTTGCGGGGAGTGCCTTAAAGTTTGCAAAAGCGGCGCCCTGTCACATGATGAAAATCATCAGATCGTTCTTGATTATTCTAAATGTAATCATTGTCTGGACTGTGTAGATGCCTGCCAGTATAAAGCGATAACCGGAGTTGGTATACGGGTAACTGTAAAAGAGGCTGTCGGAGAATTGATGAAGGATAAGCCTTTTTATGATAATACCGGTGGTGGAGTAACGATATCCGGAGGAGAGCCGCTATTACAGCATGAGTTCGTTGCTGATGTTTTTGGAGCGCTGAAGAAAAATGGAGTCCATACAGCGCTTGATACTACCGGATATGCCCAATGGAATATTGTAAAAAAAGTGACAAAGGACGTTGATCTGGTGCTCTATGATATTAAGCATCTCGATTCGCAAAGGCATCAGGAAATTTTAGGTGTTAAGAATGAAGTAATTCTGGAGAATTTAAATAAATTGGCGGGCAAGCTTGATATTTGGCTTAGGGTACCGCTGGTCCCCGGATTTAATGATGATCTTGATATGGCCGATAGGATAGTTGAACTGGGCAGGAAAGTTCAGGCTAAAAAAGTTTACTTCTTGCCTCTGCATAGATGGGGTGAGCATAAGTATTGCAGTCTTGGATCTGATGGCAGCGCTTATGCGAAAATAAAAGATTTTACTGATGAAGAATTAGAAAAATGGAAAGATCATTTTAAATCATTTTCAGACTACGTGATTTTTGGTAAAGCATAGCTGATAATATGATTTTATGGTTTCAAGAATGAAGAAAAAGCTTACTGACAGCCTCAATAAAGTACAGACTATAGGCGAAACCGTAAAGACTTTACAGAAAAATGAAGCCGGGAAGAGTTATGAATATGTAAGCAAATTTTTAGAGCTCCTTATCCGAAGCCTGCCCGGAATATTTTATGCCCTTGATGATAATTTCAAACTCCTTATCTGGAATGAAAACGCGGAGAACATCAGCGGATATACAGCAGAGGAAGCCAAGCATCTTGGCCTGGAAGATATTTTTGGCGGAAATGACAGCATCATCATTGAAAGTGCTATCAAGGAAGCATTCCACAGCGGTGAGGGTTCTACTGAAGCTACATTAATCACTAAAAAAGGTAAGCGTATACCTTGTTATTTTACCGGTGCCAGCGCTGTAATTGAGGGAAAATCTTACCTGCTGGGCATAGGAATTGACCTCAGCCGTTTCAAAGAAGCTCAAGAGTCTCTGATAGAGAGCGAGGCCCTTTATCGCACCTTTGCCGAGCGTATGACCGAAGGTGTCGCCCTCATTTCTAATGGTAAAATTGTTTTTGCAAACAATAATTTTGCTTCCATAATCGGCTTTTCCGCTACCGCGGAAATCATTAGCCAGAACATAATGGACTTTGTGAGCAAAGATTTCGAGATGTACTTCAAGGAGATCTTCGATTTTATTGAGAAGGGTATGTCCACGGAGCGTTTTTTTCAGGCTCGTTGGTTGAAAAATAAAAATCAACAAATTTGGGTTGAGGGCAAAGGAAATCTTTTCCAATGGAAAGGCAACCCCACAATACTGCTTACCGCACGAGATATTACTGAAGCCAAACTCAAGGAAATATCCATGCAGGAAGAGACCGCATATCTGCGCAGAGAAAACGTCACGCTGCGCTCGTCGATAAAAGACCGTTACCGATTCGGCGACATTATAGGCAAAAGTGTGGCGATCCAGGAGATATATGAGCGCAGTCTCAACGCTGCGGCAGCAAACGCCAATGTCATAATTTATGGGGAGTCAGGCACCGGCAAGGAACTTGTCGCCAAAGCAATACACCGGCTTTCCAATCGTTCACAGAATAACTTTGTTCCGGTTAACTGTGCTGCCATACCGGAAAACCTTATTGAGAGTGAATTTTTTGGCTATAAAAAAGGCGCCTTCACCGGCGCAACCAGTGACAAACAGGGATATCTGGACAAGGCAAATGGAGGGACTTTATTCCTTGATGAGGTCGGGGAACTCGGGCTGAATATACAGGCAAAACTATTGCGTGCCATAGAGGGTGGAGGGTACTCGCCCGTGGGCAGCAACGTTGTGAAGCATTCCGATTTCAGGATTGTTGCAGCAACCAACAAAAACCTGATGGAATATACTAAAAAAGGTCTCATGCGCGAGGACTTCTTTTACAGAATTCACATTATTCCTATACAGCTTCCGCCATTGAGGCAGCGTAAAGAAGACATACCGCTGCTCGTGGAACATTTTATCAGGCTAAGTTCTCCGGGTAAAAAGGTTGTATCGGTGCCGGGTAAAGTTCTGGAAGCGCTTCAGAAATATGATTGGCCGGGGAACGTTCGCGAACTGCATAATGTTATTCAGCGTTATCTTATGGTGAATAAAATTGAAATTCTCACACCATTAAGACATCAGCCCTCAGAAATGAAATCAGAAATGAAGAGTGATGAACAATCATCTTTTAGCGACACGAGGAATGACCACGCGTTCCAGGAAGAAACGGAGAAAACAGACAAATCTCCAATCATGGGAAATCTAAGTGACTATACGGAGAAATCGGAAAAGGCCGCAATCATAAAGGCGCTTAACCAGAATCGGTGGAATAAAGGCAAGACTGCTGAGGTATTGGATATCTCCCGTAAGACCCTTCATCGCAAAATGCAACGCTTTGGACTTCTCTAACACGGGAACTTATGATGTGTGTCAGCTGATTAATTTTTGCAGGAAAGTATTTTTATGAAATTAGAAGAGATTATAAGCTTGTTTGATATGCCATTATCCGAATTGGCCGCTAAAGCTGATAAGGTAAGAAGGGGAAAAACGGACAATAAGCTGGATATCTGTACTCTTTGTAATGCCAGATCAGGCCTGTGCAGCGAGGATTGTAAATTCTGCGCACAGTCGGTCCACTATGATACAGGGACGCCTGTATATTCCATGATGAGCATTAATGAAATAATGGAAAATGCTTTCAAGGCTAGAGAGAACGGTAGCAAACGTTTCGGGATCGTAACCAGCGGACAAGGCCTTAATATGGAAGAGGTTGGTTTCATAGCCACCGTGGTTAAAGAAATAAAAAATAAACTAGATATAGAGGTGTGTGCGTCTCTGGGATGTCTGGATTACGATCAACTGGTCCTTCTCAAAAAATCGGGACTCAGCCGCTATCATCATAATATTGAGACATCAAGGGAATATTTCCCCAAAATAGTTTCTACGCATACATTCGATGAACGCATTGTTACCATACGTAATGCTGTTAAAGCAGGACTATCCACATGCAGCGGGGGAATTATTGGAATGGGTGAATCACGGAGAGACAGGGCAGATATGGCGCTTACCTTGAAGGAACTGAATGTGGATTCGGTTCCTATTAATATCCTGATGCCGCTTGCCGGAACTCCGCTTACAGAAATTACACCTATTACTATGTCCGAGGTATTAAAAACCGTTGCTGTGTTCAGGATTTTGATGCCTGATAAAACGATCAAAATTGCCGCCGGCCGGGAAAGTTTTTTGAAGGACTTTCAAGGTATGGCCTTCATGTCCGGGGCCAATGGAATGCTCATCGGCGGATACCTTACACAGCGTGGCCGGTCTGTTGAAGAAGACAAGAATATGATCGATGAGATACATCACATATGGAATTTATAAAAGATTATTTGGCAAAAAGGAAAAATGAAGACACCCTGCGGTCACTCCTGAATCTTGATACCAGGGGCCCGGGTATGATTGTTCGGCAAGGATTGAAGTATGTCGACTTCTCTTCCAATGATTATCTGGGACTCTCCAGACATCCACAATTAATCGATGCGGCCAGACAGGCACTGGAAAAATATGGAGTCGGAACCGGTGCGTCCAGGCTTTTAAGCGGTGATCTGAAGTTGCACCACTTACTGGAAGAAGAGACAGCATCGTTCAAACATAAAGAGAGCGCGCTGTTCTTCAATTCCGGTTATCATGCTAATTTAGGTATTATACCTGCCTTTTCAGGTAAAAACGACGTTATTTTCTCGGACAGCCTCTGCCATGCCAGTCAGATTGACGGCGCCATTCTCTCGAGGGCGGCACGATTTCTTTTTCGGCACAACGACATGGAACATCTGGAAGATTTGCTCAAAAGCGAGAGGTTTAAGTTCGACAAGGCGCTGATACTTACCGAATCAGTATTCAGTATGGATGGGGACAAGGCTCCTCTGCGTTCATTGGTGGAACTGAAACAACGCTACCATTGTGTGCTCATGGTAGATGAAGCGCATGCGACGGGTATCTTCGGTAATCAGGGAAGAGGATTAGTGGAGTCGGAAGGCTTAAGCGAGGATGTCGACTTGATTATGGGAACGTTCAGCAAGGCGCTGGGAGGCTTTGGTGCATATCTTGCTGCCTCGCGTTTGGTTACCGATTATCTGATCAATTCGGCCCGAAGCTTTATCTACTCCACGGCCCTGCCGTGCTCCATCGTGGCCGCAAATCTTGCCGCGCTGGAAGTCTGTAAGAATGAACCATGGCGTGGCCCTGCCCTGCTTGATTGTGCGCAAAGATTCCGTACGGCACTGGGCGATGCAGGCTGGAGCATCTCCGGTGACAGCCAGATCATCCCTGTTATGATCGGTGATAGCACGACTGCGCTAAATTATGCGAAGATCCTTCTGGAGAAAGGTTTTCAGGTTCTGCCCATCAGACCACCCACGGTTCCCGATGGGACTTCCAGATTCCGTTTTTCTCTCTGCTATGAGCATACGGAAGAAGAAGTGAGTGCAGTCGTGGAGGCCATGAAAGAACTTAAGCGCTACCATGAAAAGTGTAGTGACGTTAAACTTCAAGACCGGAAAAGATGAGGCTCTAAATTGAAGAGTGTACTGATAACAGGAACAGACACAGGTGTAGGCAAGACGATTGTATGCAGGCACCTTGCCGCCTATATGCAAAGTAAAGGTGTCAACGTCATTACCCAGAAGTGGGTGCAAACGGGATGTGATTACGCCGATGATCTTAAGGACCATATGCTTAAGCCCTTGCCTGCGTGGGGTGAAGTGCAGGACATTGATACTCTTCGCACACCGTATCGGTTGAAACATCCGGCTTCTCCCCATTTGGCCGCTTCTTTGGAAGAGGTGGAAATCGACATTAAAATTATAGAAGAGTCCCATGCCCTGCTTTGTAAGCATTTTGATCTGGTGCTTGTCGAGGGTTCCGGTGGCGTGCTTGTCCCTTTGAATGAAAAGATATTACTGGCCGATCTTGCTGCCCGATTGAAGATGGCTGTTGTCATCGTAGTCTCAAATAAGCTCGGCTGCATTAACCATGCGTTGCTTTCTATTGAAGCTCTTCGCCTCAGGAGGATACCCATCCCGGGATTGATCTTCAACCGGATGGACGGCCAAAGCGACGAGAAAATCCTGCGTGAGAATGTCAGGATTATATCATTGATTGCAGGTGTGCCTGTAATCGGCGAGATGCCTTTTCTGAAAAGCGATGCTGACGGATCAGAACATGTCAAAGACATCGGCGAAGCGTTCTATAAATGCTGGAAGGAAAATAAAAATGACCGACTTGATACAAAAAGACCTGACGTATAACTGGCACCCGTATACTCAAATGAGCGTACAGCAAGCCAATCCACCTCTGCTTATTGAAAAAGCAAGCGGTATAAAGCTCTATGATGTATCCGGTCAATGGTACTATGACACCATCTCCAGCTGGTGGTGCAATATTCACGGGCATTTGCACCCCAGGATAGTAAATGCCATAAAGCAGCAGCTTAATACTCTCGATCACACTCTTTTCGCGGGTATTACCCATAAAACGGCAATTGAGTTATCTGAGCGTTTGATTAGTATTACTCCTGACGGATTGCAGCGAGTGTTTTATTCAGATAATGGATCGACAGCGGTCGAAGTAGCCCTGAAGATGTCACTTCAGTATTGGCGCAATTCCGACCGGCCGGAAAAAACTAAATTTATTTCCTTTGACCGTGCCTATCACGGAGACATGGTAGGATGCATGAGCGTGAGTGGGGAAAGTGATTTCACCAGTGCCTTCACATCCCTCATGTTTACCGGATATAAAGTGCCGAGCCCTTATTGCTATCGCTGTCCGATAGGCCAGAAAAAAGATGAGTGCGCTATAGAGTGCGTCAGCCTTCTCGAAGATGTCCTCCGTGAGCATGCAGATGCAATTGCTGCAATAATCCTCGAACCGCTCATTCTGTGTGCAGGTGGAATGCTCATCTATCCGGCGTCATACCTTGCTGAAGCTGCACGACTGTCAAAAAAATACCACGTACACCTGATTCTGGATGAGGTCGCTGTGGGTTTCGGCCGCACAGGAACAATGTTTGCCTGTGAACAGGCCGGTGTCTGTCCTGACTTTCTGTGCCTGTCCAAGGGTTTGACGGGCGGCATTCTTCCTCTAGCCGCGACACTGACGACACAGGATATATTTAATGCTTTCCTGGGCCCGCAGGGAAGCGAAAAAACTTTTTACCACGGTCATACCTTTACGGCAAATCCGATAGGATGCAGCGCCGCTCTGGCAAGTTTGGATATCTTTGCAGAGGAAGGGACACTCTCTAATGTTCAGGAGATTTCTTGCGAGCTCCGCAAAAGCATAGATATGTTCAAGGACCATCCACTGATTGGCGACATCCGCACCATAGGTACTGTAGCGGCCTTTGAGTTGGTCAAGAATAAGAAAACCAAAGAACTGTTGCCCGGCCATGATAATGTTATAAGAAAAATCTATTTGAAAGGGCTGGAGAACAACGTCATGCTGAGGCCCATGGGGAATGTCATATATCTATTCCTTCCTCTAGTTACTACTTTAGAAGAACTCAAAGATATTCTATTAAAGACAAAAAAATCGATGGCGTAAGATAGTCTAAATGAACATAGAGCGCGGGCGAACTGTGGTTTGGTATCGCTCCGGACGGTAAGGCGGCAGGCCTTGTTGTCAATGAAAAAACACTTCAGGATATTTCGCAGTCCATCGCTGCACATATTGAGCCCCGGATTTACCAGCAAATCACGATGGAAAAAGTAAATGGTAAGCCTTGTGTTAAAATAGCCTTGTTTCAACTCCCGTTATTAATTGTAATCTATGTATATAATTCAGCGCCATTTGATTCATCCGTTATAAATACAAGTCAGATGCAGCTTTGTTAAGACCATAGGAGATGCGCAATGAGATTCATGGTTGAAATTCTGTTGAGTGGCGATCAGTTAGTTATTCCATCCGATTATCGCCGAAACATTCTTTCCCTCATCAAAGAGGCGATCAATCCCAATCAAAGCGGCACGGATGTTTATAACCAATATTACAGTTGTCAACGGTATTACCGGCGAAAGCATGATCCGCAAGAACGTCTGGGACTACCCGCTGGAAGCCGTCCGTGAAATGCTCAACAATGCCGTGGTGCACCGCGACTACTTCAGCCACGGTACGCAGACACAGATCAAAATATTCGACGATCACATCCGGGCCTATAATCCGGGTGATTTGATGGATGATTTAACCATCGAAAAACTGCAAGGCCCGCACATGTCGATTGCCCGGAATCCGCTTCTGGCGCACATCTTCTATCTTGCCGGACGCATTGAGCAGTACGGCTCCGGCATGGAGCGCATCCGCAACGCCCTTGCCGCGCAGGGTCAGCCTCCGCAAACCATCGAAGTGATGGGGTACGGTTTTGTCCTGACCATGAAGGAACCGGCAGCGGGTGGGCAAACAGAGCCGGTGAAAAAGTTGGGTGAAAGTTCCCAGAAAAGTTCCCAGAAGATTTTGAAAATCCTTAAGCAAAATCCGGAAACAACAATCGCTGAACTTGCCGAGTTGTTGAGCATTACAGACAGAGCCATAAAAAAGAATTTAACGACACTGAAAAAATCAGGAGCGATAAAACGTATAGGCCCAGACAAAGGTGGCCGCTGGGAGGTTGTGGAATGAAGCACAAAGTCTATATGCGGGATTGGTTTTTCAATGCCGGCATTATTGGTTTTTTACAGATTGCTAGTGATGGCAATGATATCGATAAAAATGCGGATATCCATATTTGTGATAACTACATTGAATTTGATGATAGTGCCTTAGATGATTTTGGCACAAAGTTCATCAAACAGTCGTTTTTTAACAAATATTTTGTGATCAGCAAGTTGAACAAATCAATAAAAAACATCGATGAAGTTATTCAGAAAAAGGCCAAGGGCAAGCCTGTAAAGAAAGAAATCGAATATCTCAACAAGTTTCCATATTCAGGCTTTGTTTCCCTAATTGACAGACGTATTGACGATAAATTAAACCCGACAACATACAAGAATATTTGCAATGAAATGGCAAAGCATCTGGAAGAACATACAGATCTGCAAATTTATAACACTTTGATTTTATCTGACGAAGGCAATGCTTTCATAAAAGAATTTGTTACAAATAACCTCATAGGTGTCACTACCGATCCGCGAAATAGAGGCAGAGTATTTGATAAGATTTCGGAATTTACACAGGCCATAAAAGCAATGGATTACTCAAGCACAGTCCAAAATGAATCCAAGTGTGTCTCTTGTCAAAATGAAAAAATCAAGAGTGTTGAAGTATTTAGCACTGCAATTTCTGGAATAATAGGTTTCAATAAAGATAATTCCAACTGGGTATGGGGTTTTAAAGATTCGAAGGCCAGAATATGTAACCTTTGCGCATTAATCTACAACCAATGTCGTTGACTTAAGGGTTTAATATGCACAATTCTCTTGCAATATCGTCAATATATGATACTATTTCTCTGCTTCTGACGGAAGCAAATCCTATTTCAAAAGGAGGCAAAAAATGCCAGA
>JQDQ01000113.1 GCA_000747625.2 Smithella sp. SCADC | reverse complement strand
TCAGTTTGAGAAAGAGCCTCATTTGTTTACCTTATGCGCTCGTTTCGTGTCCCCCGCCGGCGGGGGATTAAGGGGGTGGATGTGTTTATGCAGCCGAAATTTTCATCCATGTTGCGGGCTGGAAGTCCTTTGTCCACCTCCGTCCCTTTGGGACACCTCCGCCAGCGGAGGACACGGAATGACGCTCTTTGTTATTGTGACACAGTTTAGTATGCCGTGTCATATGCTCCTCAACGCATATTAGAATTTATTTTCTCCATCATTTCTCCCAAAGTTTATCTATCGGGATAAAAACTCTTTCTCTTTTTTCGTCATCGCGGTACCACTTTATTCGCGGATCTTTTATATTCACGTCTTTAATATCGGTCCAGGGCGTGGGGGCAAGCTCGAAGCCGAATTCGCCCGGGAGTCTATGCGATGGCGCAAGACATACATATGTTTTATATATCCATCCTAAATCATATGGACCAAATTTGATAGAAGGATCACCCGGCTGAGTAAGGGTAAAGCGGCTACGGCCTTCCAGCGGAAGCCAGGATGCTTTGCCCTTGATCACCTGCACATTATTATTTGTAAAATCTCCCGTGCCGTCGTCTTGATAGTAAGTCTCGTAGAGCGCAAACTTTTTTGTCGATATGTCTTTATAAGAATCAGAAAAAGCATCACCTTTAGCTATATCTTTCGCAAAGATTTTTAGTCTCTCTTCATCTACCTCGGTCCAACAACGGGTAAACTTCACAGCACAGTAACGATCATTCAGAGGCATAAATAAAAAATGGCGTCCTGCTTTACGGATCAATAATATCCTGTTTAGGGGAATCGCCACGTAGTTTGAATGGATTGCGACTTCATCATCTTTGGGCTTTGGCGGATAATAAACACCGGCGACACTTTCAGCGGCACTTTCAATGGTAAATATTAAAGACATAATGAATAAAATAAGAAATATAATTGTTTTTTTCATAAATATATTTCCCCCGTTTTATCGAGTCTTTTTTCAGCCTGCGGCCTCCGTTCTGGTAATCGCCTTTTGCGGACAGATGGAATAGCAGACGCCGCAGCCGGCGCAGATTACTTCATCAATTAACGCTTTCTTTTTTGTCCGATCCCATGTCAGTGCCGGACAACGGAAAATTCTCGTACATAGACGGTTGCAGCCGCAATTTTCTCCCAGACAAAGTTCGTCATTAACTTTCATCTGGTATTGTTTCTTGCCTTTCTTTTCGGGACTCAATGCGCAAGCCTGCTTCAATATGAGCACCTTCAACGAGCCGCGCTCGGCCATAAAAGATGTCAGAATTTTACTGGTTGCTTCCAGATCGAAAGGATCGCTGACGGCAACTTTTGCTCCTATCGCTTCGCAGATTGCGGCAATCTCTATAGACGGAAGAGGTTCACCGATGGCGCTCTCATTAATACCGGGATGCGGCTGGAAGCCTGTCATAGCCGTCCCCGCATTATCCATAACTATAAAAGTAATATCAGCCTTGTTATGCCGGGCGTTAATCAGCGCCGGAATTACAGCGTGATAAAAAGTGGAATCGCCGCAAACCGCCATGACCGGTTTATCTAGACCGAAAGCTTCCAGTTTGGCAAAGCCGCTGGCCAGCCCCGTGCCAGAGCCCATGGAATGAAGCGTGCGCACTGTATGGAAACCAATCGCCGGCCAAAGCGAGGCCATCGCGTAACAGCCGATGTCTCCGCAAACAATGCCCTCGCGGTCGTCCAATTTTAGCGCTGTATTAATATTCCAGAAAGAGGCGCGATGCGGACAGCCGGGACAGAACGTTTGCTCCCGTGGCGGAATCAATGGCGCTATCTTTTTTATTTCCTTAAGATAACCGGCAGGCAATGATTTTGGTTTGACCTTCATTATTTTACTAAGAGCTGCGGCGACAATTTCGGGATTCAACTCACCGACTGAAGGAAAAGTCTTATCTATTTTCCCGTAAAAAGTTTTAATGCCGATATCGTTGAGTATGCCCATTGCGGCTACTTTGATATTTTCTTCCAGAAAAGGCAGGACTTCTTCCACAACCATTATCTTATCGGTCAAACGCAGATATTTTTTCAGAAGCTTCACAGGCAGGGGCCAGGTGCAACTGAGCTTCAAAATCCCGATCCGTTTCTGCAAACTCAGCATTTCAATGGCTTCCCTGCTGTAAAGGAAACAGGCGCTGCTGGTGATGATCAGAAGCTCCGGCCGTTTGGGGCCAAAGTAATTATTGAAAGGACTTTTTTCAAAAAGTTCCGCGGCTTTTTGTATTTTTTTCTGCTGAAGATTGTGTTTAATAACAACGGGCGTGCTCACAACCGGCCCTCTCATCGGATCCATAAATGATCCGTCGGAAATAAAAAGGGCTGTTCTGGTTTTTTCCGGCAGTCTGCCGCAGATAACGTTGCCACTCGCGTGAGACATGCGTGTCACCGAGCGCAGGATAACCACATTTCTAATTTTTTCCGATAACTCAAATGCCCACGTGGTCAAATCCTTTGCTTCCTGAAGACTGGCCGGCTCCAGCAAAGGAATTTCGAGCATGCGCGCGAAATACCGCGATTCTCCCTCATTGACACTCGATAGAGCGCCGGGATCTTCACATTCGACCAGAACTATTCCGCCGCGCGTGCCCGAGGAAGCCAGATGCAAAAGAAAATCGGAAGCAACATTAACGCCATTTTGCTTCATCACGCACATCGAACGCAAACCGGCGAATGACGCGGCGGCGGCCACCTCCAGAGCAACCTTTTCATTGGTTGACCATTCCACATAGAGGTTTCTTTCACGGGCGACCTCCGACAGGCGCTCGATGACTTCCGAGGAAGGAGTGCCGGGATAACCGGAAACGACACTGACCCCCGCTTCCAGCGCGCCGCGCGCGATGGCTTCATTGCCCATGAATAAAACTTCTGTTTTGGCCGGTGATAATAATTTGTTCATAATCTACCGAGAACTTCTAAATATTTTTTCACCACCGGATCACGGCCATCTAAATACAACAGTTTTTTTGCCGATCCGCTTTTTTCAATAATATTTTTCAGAGCTTCTTTTTTCTTTTTTACGGCCGCGCCCTTAAGCTCATTTAAACTTTCCAGTGAGGCTTCACGTATTTCCAGAACTCCTCTTCTTACGGCCAGGTCAACCAATTCTTTGCCTTTTGCTGTTCGCACAATCAATTGATTCCAATGACGTACTTCTTCCCAACTTCCTGCAAAACGCGCCGAGCCGACCGAAACATCGGCATACTCCGCCGTGCTGTCCATGCAATATCTACAGGATTCACGAATACATGTCTGGATTTCTTCCATCGGAAGCGATTTCACGCCATCATTAGTATAAAATTCCAGAATATTTTTACCTGCCGGAACATCCATTTTGGTGATTGATTCCAGAGCAACATTTCTCTCCAAAAGTAACTTTGCATATTTTTCCGCGGAAAGTGTCCAGCCGCAGTACAAACCAATAACCAGTTTCAATTGATTGATTTTGTTTTCATTCTCATTTATTTTGTTCAGCTTCATCTTGGCCAGCGCCAGCGCCTGACAGGGGGTTGCCACCACTCCCACTTTCCCAGACTCTTGCGTGACCAGTTGATGAAAAGCCGCCACCGTAGGCGACACCGTAAATTTACTTCCGGCATTTTTTCTTATCTCTATTTTATCATTTACAATAGCGCCGTTTTGCATAAAGTCCTGATCGCGGATAGAAACGATAGCAGAATCAATCAAACCTTCGGCCAGCGCCAACTCCATTAAAACTGTCACCGTTGCTCCATGCTGCGCGGCCGCGCGTAATTCAGGATCAACAGCCTGAGCAAAATAATAACCTTTTACAGCGCCGATTTCCGGCGTCATGTCATCCTGTTCGAAAAGAAGTTTTCTCAGGGCCGTAAGATCTGTTGCCGCTCTGGGGCAAAAAGAGTAACACTGGCCGTCTTCCAGATCACATTTATGTAATTGCACCGTGCGATCGTGATAAATAACCTGATATGGACAAAGATTAACACAAGCGCCGCAACCGGTGCATAATCCCTCATCCAGCACGTGCTTTTTTAAAAATTCCTGACTTCCTGCTTTGGCTTTCAAACCCATTCCCTATACCGTTCTTTAAAAAGTGAACTTTTATATCCTATCGTGATTTATGAGGCAAGAAAATGATATGGTTTAGTAAAAAATATTTTAGTAATAAACTATGCAAAATTGTTAGAACAATTTAGTTTTTTGATAATTTACGGACTAATTTTAAATTTTACACAAATATTTAATAGAGGTTGACATCCGCTTCTTCTTGTATTATGAAGCGCGGGACGAAAATAAACATGTTCCCCAGTAGCTCAGTCGGTAGAGCGGCTGGCTGTTAACCAGCATGTCCGTGGTTCGAGTCCGCGCTGGGGAGCCATTTTATAAAAAGCGCGCCTTAATTGGCGCGCTTTCATTTACTCTTATGTTCTATCTTTATATCCTTCAATCGGAGTCATCAGGACGATACTACATCGGACATACGAATAATCTTGATCGTCGCCTTGCTGAGCATAATAATCCAACATACATAAGTTCCAAAACAACAAAACGGTTCAAAGGACCTTGGATGTTAGTATATTTCGAAAAATATCCAAACCGTTCGGATGCAATGGCAAGGGAAGGCCAGATAAAAGCATGGAAAAACAGAAAAGCTATAGAAAACCTAATCGCCAAAACTGTCTGTTAATCCCGACTGTGTCGGGATTCGAGTCCGCGCTGGGGAGCCA
>JQDQ01000112.1 GCA_000747625.2 Smithella sp. SCADC | reverse complement strand
ACAAAGCTATGATTTCAGTTGTGGTTCTGCCGCTCTTGCTATTCTTCTCAATTTTTATCTTGGAGAAAATTTTACCGAAAAACAGGTAATTCAGGGTCTTATCCGTTACGGTGACATCGAACAGATATCAAAACGACAGGCTTTTTCTCTACTGGATATGAAAAAGTTCGTTAAGGTACTGGGTTACGAGGGAAATGGCTACAAAGTTGACCTGGAAGATTTAAAAACGCTGAACACGCCGTGTATAATTCCCATAAAAATTTTCGATTACCGTCATTTTGTCGTTTTTAGAGGAATCTATAAGGGGCACATATTTCTGGCCGATCCCTGGAGAGGCGATATCAGTTTTACCCTCGATGAATTTTATGATAAATGGTACGAAAAGGTTATTTTTGTCGTCTCCACGAAAGAGACTGGGCAAGTGCTGACTTTGCTGCAACTGAAAGAAAGTGACCTCAATTTTATCGACGAGGATACTGTGCGTCAGATTATTGTTGACCACACCAATCCGGCCGCAACTGCCGCCGCCGAGAGAGAATTTAAGCAAATTATAGATGCGCCCGGCAAAATTCAATATTACAGACGCAAGAAATAATAATTATTAAAATTCTTTGCCGCGGATAAAATTTATTGCGTTACGAAAAATTGCCAGACCTTGCCCTTCTTCCGGCAGTTCTTCCCTGGTCCAGCGTGGATGATTTGTCCGGTATAGATAAGCTTCGGGATGAGGCATCAGGCCGAAAAGCCGGCCGGATTCGTTACACACTCCGGCAATGGCATTTACTGATCCGTTCGGATTGGCCGGATAGTCGCCGGCTGGCTGGCCGCTTTTGTGGCAGTATTGGAGCGCCAAAAGATTTTTCTTTTCGATTTGCTGAAGAATGGAAGAACTCTCCGGGATAAATTTACCTTCGCCGTGCCGGACAGGCAAATACAATATATCAATACCTTTCGTATAAATACAGGGGCTTTGCGCGTTTGCTTTCAGATAAACCCAGCGGTCTTCAAAACGTCCGGAGTCATTATAGGTCAGGGTAGCGCTCTGCCTGCCGTAATTGCCCTCCAGCGCCGGAAGTAATCCGAGTTTGATCATCAGTTGAAAGCCGTTACAAACACCCAAAATTAAATTACCGGCATTGATGAATTTAAGCAACTGAGCAAAGAGCATTTCCTTGTGGCCTTTGATACCGGCGTGCAGGAAACGGTTGGCGCCGGCTTTTGCTGAGCCAAGATCGTCGCCATCAAGAAAGCCGCCCGGCAGATTGAGAAAAGAATAATCCTCCAGACGGCGCTCTCCGTAAAGCAATTCACTGATATGCACAATATCAACGACATCGGCGCCGGACAATTTGCAGGCCTGGGCCATTTCCATTTCACAGTTTGTACCGTTTCCGGTCAAGACGATTGCTTTTATTTTACGGGGCATAGAATCAATCCTGCTTTTAAAAATTAAGAGGCTTTTGCCAGGCATCTTTGAATTTGCATATTTTTTCTTTGATAATTAATTTGCCGCCCAGACCGGTTACCTGAAATAAACCGTCGCTGGTGACAAAGCCGATTGCACAGATGATGTTTCCGGCCATGATATTTTCAAATTTTCTTTGATCTTCCGGATGGACTGTAACCACAAAACGGCTGGCCGTTTCCGAAAATAGAATGTAATCATTTCTCTTTTTGCCCCGGTAAGGAACAAAGTTTAAATCAATATCCATTCCCAGGCCACCGGCAAAAGCTACTTCGGCCAGTGCAACAGCCAGTCCACCGTCTGAGCAGTCGTGGCAGGAAGCGATGATGCCGGACTGCATGGCCTTATGTAAGGCCCGGTATATTTTTATCGCTTTTGTAGCAAATACCTGTGGAACATTATTGCCGATGACTTTTTGCGAGGCAAACCACTCCGAACCGCCTAATTCATCCCTGGTTTCACCGATGATATAAACCAGATCCCGCGGGCGTTTGGCATCCATGGTAACGGCTTTGCGTGCATCCTTGATTTTGCCGATAACGGAAAAAAGAAGCGTCGGCGGAATCGATATTTTCGTTTTGCCTATCTGGTAATCGTTTTTCATGCTGTCCTTGCCGGAAATACAAGGAACTCCATAAGCTGTTGTATAATCGTAGATAGCCATATTAGCGCGCACCAGTTGCGCCAGTTTATATTCGCCGTCGGGTGTTTTTGCGGACTTTACGGGATCGCACCAGCAGAAATTATCAAGACCGGCCAGATGGTCAATATCGGCGCCTACGGCCACGGCATTGCGGATGGCTTCGTCCATGGCGCAGGCGGTCATGTGATAAGTATCAATATCACTGTAACGCGGACAAATACCATGCGCCACGACAACTCCTTCCATGGAATCCAGAACAGGCCTGATTATTGCGGCATCGGAAGGTCCGTCATTTTCGGCGCCCACCAAAGGCTTGATTACACTGCCTCCCTGAACTTCATGATCGTATTGACGCACCACCGATTCTTTTGAGCATATATTCAAACGGGAAAGCATTTCCATGAGCGCCTTGCCCAGATCGGATGGCGGCGCAAAACGCGGTTCTTTATTTTTAGGTTGTTTCCATTTTGCCGTAAGTGTCATTTGGGGAACGCCGGCATGGAGAAATTCCATGTCGAGGCAGGCAACAGTTTTTCCGCCAAAGAGGACATGAAATTTCCCGGAGGCGGTAAATTTACCCAGAACAGTTGCTTCCACACCCATCTTTTTCGCCAGTTCCAGAAAGGACTTTATCTTTCGGGGATCAACCGCCAGCGTCATGCGTTCCTGTGCTTCAGAGACAAGAATTTCCCAAGGCTGAAGGCCTGCGTATTTTAAAGGCGCATGAATTAGATCGAATTCGCATCCTCCGGAGTAAGTCGCCATTTCGCCAATGGAAGAGGAAAGTCCACCGGCTCCATTATCAGTAATGGCGCGATAAAGTCCGCGATCGCGGGCGACAAGCAGAAAATCGGTCATTTTTTTTTGAGTGATCGGATCACCGATCTGCACTGCTGTTACCGGTGAGCCTTCATGCAGCTCTTCAGAAGAAAAAGTCGCTCCGTGAATGCCGTCCTTGCCGATGCGACCGCCCGTCATGACGATCAGATCGCCCGGTTTGATTTCTTTCTGATGCGTTGTTTTTCCCTTGATCCGCGCGGGCATTATTCCGGCTGTGCCACAGTAAACAAGGGGCTTGCCCAAAAAACGTTCATCGAAAACAATACTGCCGTTAACGGTGGGGATGCCGCTTTTGTTTCCTCCGTGTTCCACGCCTTCGCGGACACCTTCATAAATGCGGCGCGGATGGAGAAGGCGCGGCGGCAGTTTCTTTTTATGAAAAGGAGAAGCAAAACAAAAAACATCGGTATTGAAAATCAGCTTTGCTCCGAGGCCTGTGCCAAACGGATCGCGGTTGACGCCCACTATGCCGGTAAGCGCTCCACCGTAGGGATCAAGAGCGGAAGGTGAATTATGCGTCTCTACTTTAAAAACCAGATTAAAATCATCGTTGAATTTAATTATACCGGCATTATCGACAAAAACAGAAAGGCAAAAATCTTTCCTGCCCTTGGCTTTGCGTATTTTTGTTGTGGAGTCTTTAATATAAGTATTAAAGAGAGAATTAATTGTTTGTTTCTTTTTCCCGTCGGTGTAGTTGATCAGACTGTTAAATATTTTATGCTTGCAATGTTCCGACCATGTTTGCGCCAGGCATTCCAGTTCGACATCCGTAATGTTCTCACCAAGCCCCATTTTATTTCTTGTGCCGACAGTTTTTTTATTGCGAAAATAATCACGCATTGCTTTCATTTCCGTCAGGTTTAAGGCCAGGATCCGATCTCTGCTGATTTTTAAAAGTTCATCATTGTCGGCTGCGATCAGATTGATTTCTTCCACTGCGAGATCCGCCTTGCCTGATACTTGCGGGATATAAACCGGCATTCCGCAGGCAAAATCAAAGTCATTTTTAGAAACGATTTGATAGCGTTCGATTAAATCGTTGGCTAAAAGACCGGAAGCGATTTTTTCAGCATCATTTTTGGTGATTTTTCCGCAGATCCGGTATTGGCGTGAAGTATAAACTCCAATTTTACGCGGGCCGATACTGTTGCCTACAAGCAGTTCAATTGCTTCACGGGCGGTTTTGCCTACATTATCGGTGACGCCGGGCCGGAAACCGACTTCGATTAACCAATCGAAATTACCGGCCAGCGGTTTGTTAATAGAAAAGTTTTGAATTACATGGTCGGAAAGAGGGCCGGAAGCAGCCTCTTTTAATTCATCTTTATTCAAGTCGCCGGTGACCGTATAAACTTCAACGGTGCTTACTTTCTCAACCGGAAAGGAAAGGTTATCGATAATCCGCCTCTTTACTTTTTCGCCTGAAGCGTCGCGAATGCCGTTTTTGAAACCAACTTCAATTCTGCTCGCCATGTTCAACCTTGATAAAAGAATTTTAATCCGCCTAATCAGGCGGACGATCGATTTTATACCCAAAAGCCGTAAATTATGCAACTTACAAATATGTTCCTTAATCAATACAGGGTCTTGGATCGATACAGCCGCCGTCTGATGAAAACGGCATCAGCTCGGTCATTTCGCTTGACACACCAGTATCTGAACCGATATATTCAGCCGTCATTCTAGTGCTTGATTTCAATATTAACCGTGTCATTTCGAAGGAACGAAGTGACTGAGAAATCTTTATAATCATTGAATAAGATTTCTCCCTTCGGTCGAAATGACATATCGGTAACTTTTGCAAGTATGCACTAGTATGGTGTCCCCTGATTTCGCGGGAACGCTAAAATAGTAAATATCTATTTTACGCCGTCCGCCGTATTGTATTAGGCAA
>JQDQ01000111.1 GCA_000747625.2 Smithella sp. SCADC | reverse complement strand
TCGTCCAAAAGGCACGAGATCATTGACAGCATTAAAAAACATCAGGTGACCATCATTACCGGTGAAACCGGGTCGGGAAAGACAACGCAAATTCCCAAAATGTGTCTTGCCGCCGGTTGCGGACGGCGCGGCATTATCGGCCTTACCCAGCCAAGGCGCATCGCGGCCACCAGCATTGCCCAGCGCATTGCGGCGGAATGCGGTGAAGAGTGCGGGAAATCCGTCGCCTATAAAATCCGCTTTGAAGAAAAGACATCCGCCGAGCCGCTGATCAAAGTTATGACCGACGGCATACTGCTTGCGGAAACAGTTAAAGACCGTGATCTGCTGGCCTATGATACCATCATTGTGGATGAAGCTCACGAACGCAGTTTGAACATCGATTTTATTTTAGGCTATCTGCGGACACTGCTCACCAAAAGAAAAGATTTAAAGGTGATCATCACCTCGGCAACGATTGATACGGCAAAATTTTCCGAGGCTTTTGATAACGCGCCGGTCATTAAAGTTTCCGGCCGGATGTATCCGGTGGAAGTCCGCTACCGGCCGGTTGATCCGGTCAAGGAAGAAAAAGGCGAAACAACCTATATCGATGAAGCTGTCGCCTGCGTGGAGAGTTTACAGCGGGAACGCCGTTATGAAGATATTTTGATTTTCATGCCGACCGAACAGGATATCCGGGAAACCTGCGGTCTTTTAGACAAGAGATGCACCGGCCTGGTTCTGCCTTTATACGCAAGGCTTTCCGGCTCTCAGCAAAGACTTATCTTTAACGCTGCCGCTGAGCAAAAAATCATTGTCGCCACCAATATCGCGGAAACGTCCCTGACGATTCCCGGAATCAAATATGTCATTGACGCGGGGCTGGCGCGCATACTGGAATACAATCCCCGCAGCCAGACCACCGGCCTGCCGATCAAACCCATATCACTGAGCAGCGCCGAGCAGAGAAAAGGACGCTGCGGCCGTGTGCAGAACGGCATTTGTATTCGGCTCTATTCGCAGGAAGAATTCTCTCAAAAGCCTCTCTACACGCCGCCGGAGATCATGCGTTCCAATCTGGCCGGCGTTATTCTGCGGATGCTCTCGCTCAATCTCGGCTCTGTCAATTCCTTCCCTTTTGTTGACCGGCCCCAGCCCAAAAGCATCCGCGACGGCATTGACATTCTGGATGATTTGGGCGCGCTGACCAGAGATGACCGTTCTGAAGAAGCAAGCCACTATAAGCTGACAGAAGTCGGCCGGACGATGGCCGAATTTCCGCTTGATCCCCGGGTTTCCCGCATGCTGATCGAAGCGCAAAAAGAAGAATGCGTAAACGAGATTGCCGTCATTGCCGCGGCTCTTTCGATTCAGGATCCCCGCGAACGGCCCTACGATCAGGCCGACCAGGCCTCAAAGGCTCATGCTCTCTTCGCGCATCCCGAGTCGGACTTCCTGACCTATCTCAACATCTGGAATCGCTATCACGGCTCGCTGGAGAACTCACCGTCGCAAAGTAAACTGAGAAAATTTTGCCGCGATCATTTTCTTTCCTACCGCAGAATGATTGAATGGCGTGACATCTATCATCAGATACTGGATATTATCGACGGAAAAGACAAAACAGCAAAGGGTAAAAAGCACGTCAAGATTGAAATAAATCAGGAAATATCCGACAAAATTCATCGCTGTATTCTCAGCGGTTATCTTTCCAACATTGCGCAGAAAAAAGAAAAAAACTTTTACAACGCGGCCAAGAGCAGAGCAGTGATGATTTTCCCCGGCTCCGGTCTGTTCAATCGCGCAGGCAGTTGGATTGTGGCGGCGGAAATAAGCATGACCTCGCGGGTCTTTGCCCGCAATGTCGCCAATATAAAAAGCGAGTGGCTGGAGGAATTGGGCGGTGACAACTGCCGCTACACTTACGCCGCCGCGCATTGGGAGAAAAGTCGCGGGCAGGTTGTCGCCATGGAAAAAGTAACGCTTTTCGGTTTGACCATTGTGGAGAGCCGCCCCGTTGCTTATGAAAGAATTAATCCGGAGGAAGCCAGATCGATATTTATTCGGGAAGCTCTCGTTACCGGAGAAGTTGCTCGCCGGATTCCTTTTCTGGAACATAACTTATCTTTATTCGATCAAGTTAAAACAATGGAAGAAAAACTGCGTAAGCGCGGCCTTGTTGTTGATGAAGAAACAATCGCCCGTCTTTACGAACAGCGGCTGCCGGTGATTTCCGATATCCGGTCTTTACTGAGTCTCATCAGAGAAAAAGGCAGTGATGAATTTCTTCGATTCCGGGAAAAGGATTTGATTGCCCATGAACCTGATCCTGAAGAAATATCTCAATATCCCGATCAAATAAAGATCGGCGACGCTGCTCTGGCCTGCCGTTACAATTTTGAGCCAGGCCATAGCGATGACGGCGTGACCGTCAATGTTCCTCTGGGACTCGTTTCCAGAACAGCCGAAGAAAATATCGACCGCTACCTGCCGTCATTACTGCAGGAGAAGGCCGTTTGCTTATTGAAGTCGCTTCCCAAATCACTGCGCCAGAAACTTCCATCGCCTGTTCATATTGTGCAGTCATTGCTGAAGCAGAAATCAAATTTAAATAAATCTTTGCCGCAGGCACTGAGCCAGTTGCTGAACGATCAATACAAAGTGACCGTTCCCCGTGATGCCTGGGCGCTGGATAAGCTGCCAGCGCACTTAAATATCCGCTACAGTGTGATTGATGAAAAAGGACAGGAAATAAAAAACAGCCGGGACATTAATCTGCTGCAAAAAGAACTTGCCGACACGATCAATACGTCGGCGCTGGATAAAATCCGCGGTGGTTGGGAGAAAGAAGGAATCACCCGCTGGGATTTCGGTGAATTACCGGAGCAGATTCCTCTCACCGGTATTCAGGGTCTTATCGGTTATGCTTATCCGGCCCTGCATGTCATTGATGACTCTATAAATCTGCGGCTCTTTGCCGGCCGGAAAGAAAGCGCCGCCCGTCATCTCCTGGGTGTTGCGGCGCTTTATGAAATTCATTTTGCCGACAAACTGAAACAACTCAAAAAGAACGTTACCCTGAACGCCTCGATGAAATCCATTGCTGCCAATATCGGCGATCCTAAACACATGGAACAATCGATCATCAACAGAGTTAAGAAGGATTTATTTTTCAAGCCGTGGCGCAAGCCCGAAGAGTTCATTCGACACGCCGACTCCTTGAATGTTGAAATTCTGCGATACGGTCAACAGGTGATTGTTTCCATAGAGCCGGTATTGAAAGCCTTTGATGAGACTCATGCCTGTGTGCAAAAACTCATAAAGAAGAATACCGGCAATAAACCAGTGTTGAAATTCCTCAAAGAAATCCGGACAGAACTACAAAGCCTTGTAACTATTGATTTCCCCGATCTCTATACATTTGACCGCATGAAGGATTTACCGCGCTACTGCAAAGCGCTTTCTTTGCGGGCCGAGCGGGGAAGCCTCAATCTCACGTCGGCGCAAAAGAAAATACAGGAAGCAGAAATTTATTCCGAACAACTGAAGCAAATGCTAAATGGAAGAAACACTCCTCTCCCCTCCCTTGAGGGGAGGGGCAGGGGGAGGGTGGACAACGACCGAAGCAATCTCGTATCCACTCGACAGCATAAAGATTGCCACCCGGCATGCGCCGGGCAAGCTGTGCGCTGTCGTGAACTCGCAATGACAAACGAGAATTGCGACACAGTCTGGAAAGCGGGAATCAGAGAAATAAGCCGCTTGAAGGACGATATTTCAGTGGATTATACGGAAGAAAAAAAGACGCTGATTGAAGAATTATTCTGGATGATTGAAGAATACAAAGTATCTCTGTTCGCACAGGAGCTTAAAACCCCCTATCCCGTCTCACCAAAAAAGTTAAATCAGATGATTGAGGAGATTGAAAAACTTTAGTTGAAGTATTTCTGCCCGATGAAATATTTATTCGGATAAGGACTTACTCTTTCCCTAAGCTCCAGTAATCAGCTTCATGACGTCGGCAGACTTGATGAGGATGCCGGAATCCAATCCCGGCTTTTATTTCCAAAATAATTATGGTATTGATGATCTCGACCGATGTCGGATCTCTGATGCTTAAAAACGGAGGCGGCCATAGAGCAGTCGGCACCTGTCAGGTCCCCTACGAAAAGGCGGACATAGTTCTTAATGAATTGGTCTCCACCATGAAAAAAGATGATTAATACCCATTCGCTGGAAAATTGTATAGTATAAAAAGCGGTGTTAATATGCCAACGAATCACACTACTATTATAGAGTTTGACAACTGGCTGACTCAAATTGAAGGACAAAACCTTGAGTTCAAGACGGCAAAGAATTCATTTAACGAAAGCAAAGATTTGCCGGACTATTGTGCAGCCTTGGCTAATGAAGGCGGCGGCAAGCTGATTTTGGGCGTTGATCCGTCGCGCAGTGTTGTTGGCACAAAAGCATTTAATGAAACGTATAACACGCTTTCCAACAAGCTTCTTTCCTCATTGGGCATAAAAATTGATGTCGAAGAATTAAAACACCCGAAGGGTCGAGTTTTGATTTTTCATATTCCATCACGACCACCGGGACAACCGGTAAAATCAACAGGGAAATATCGTTATCCCATGCGCGCCGGTGAATCACTCGTAGAAATGGACAGCATGACATTGAAAGCAATTCTCAATGAAACTATGCCTGCTTGATCCTGTTTGCTAAAAAAGAAAAAATTGATCGTTACTTGCCGGGTAGTGAAATCATTTTTGAATGGCGGCAAACTGCAAGCAAGATCGCCCATGACTTTCGTATTAACTGGCGGGAACCTTTTTTTAAAATATACAACGAAATTTGGTCAAATATCAATGCCCGCAATCTGCGAATTCCTTTTCAGGAAGGTCTCTTCCAGCGGGAAATTTTCGCCTATAGCGAGAAGCCCATCCGCGAAGCAGTGCTTAATGCCGTTGCTCATAGAGATTATAATATCAGCACACAATCCATTTTCATTACAGCCTCACCGGAAAACTTTACCATAGAAAGTCCCGGCGGTTTTCTTCCGGGCATAACACCGGAAAATGTTCTATATAAACGGGAATGGCGAAACAGATGTATAGCAGAAACGCTGGAGAAGGCGGGACTGGTCGAACGCTCCGGCCAGGGCATGAAGGAACTTATTATCCGCCATTTAATGAAAAATAAAAAAGGCATCATGAAAGATTTTCAGGATATTTTCCCGGAATTAAAAACTATGAACATCTCTAATCTTCTCAGAGAATTAAAAAAGGAAGGCAAAATTTGTCACCTGGGGCCGCGAAACACAGGGCATTGGGAACTCGTTAAAAATACATAACATCATAGCCTAATTACATGACCAACATGGTTATCTACTTAATAATATAGCTTAATTAATTAACTAATTACATTTAGTTTACATTGAAATCATAGACTAATGAAATTTTAGAGTTTCAGATAATAATCTATTGCTTAACGGGGAAAATTCTCATTGACAGACAGCGGAAAGATGGATTTATGATCAATAGATATTGTGGCGGCGGCCATAGAGCAGTCGGCACCTGTCAGGTTTCTTACGAAAAGGCGGACATAGTTCTTAATGAATTGGTCTCCACCATGAAAAAAGATGGTTAAGGATTAGCCGGAACAACCCCAAATAGTAATTGACATACAAGAATAATTTCCTTATGCTCTTTAAAAAGAAAGAAAGTTTATATTAAATCAATCAAAAAGAGGGTCGGATGGATAAAGAAGAGATGAATAAAATAGTTGAAAACTATTCGACGTTCAACATTTCACAGGATAAGATCCCTGCCTATAAAAATCCATATCAGTTCGCTCAGACTTTTAAAAAATGCTCTCTGGTTGAATACAAAAGTATTTCATATTCCAATACTACCCAAAATCCGAACCCACTCTGTTTTAAATAGGCAGACAATATGCCAACTTGGAATGAAGTTTTATCTGAGCTTAACACATGCAATAGAGTCGATGCCCTCGATTTCGTTAGACGGAAGTACCTCAAACAACTTCACGAAAAGACCGGAAGGAATATAATAGCTTATTATTCTGGTTGGCTACAAAAACCCGGTATTGGTAACGCAAGTATTTGTGACGATGACAAAAACGGTTTGATGGCAGCTATCCATGGTCTGGAAAGAGACCAGGGACTCGACTTAATTCTTCACACACCTGGTGGCGATATTGCGGCCACTGAATCCATTGTTTATTACCTGAAAAAAATGTTTGGTAATAATATACGCGCCATAGTTCCACAGATCGCTATGTCTGCTGGAACAATGATCGCGTGTGCCTGTAAAGATATAGTTATGGGGAAACAGTCAAATATCGGCCCTATTGATCCTCAATTCAATGGTATTCCTGTACAGGGCGTACTGGACGAATTCAAAAAGGCCTTAGAAGAAGTAAAAAAGGATCCTGATTCAATACCTATCTGGCAGACTATTGTTGGGAAGTATCATCCAACATTCATTGGTGAGTGTCAGAATGCTATTGACTGGTCGGAAAAAATCGTCAAGACATGGCTCGTAGAAAATATGTTTAAAGGCCAGCCTGATGCACAAGAAAAGGCTGACTATGTTGTTGAGCACTTAGGAAGTCACGCAGACACAAAGACACATGCAAGGCATATCCATATAGACGAGGCAATAAAATACGGACTGGAAATAAAGTCATTAGAAGCGGACTTTGCAGGTGAATTTCAGGATTTAGTTTTAACCGTGCATCATGCGTTCATGCATACTTTCGGAAATGCCAATGCTATAAGGATTGTTGAAAACCACTTAGGTAATGCTGTAGTATTTAATATCAACACCCCCCGCTAGTCCCAATACTGTTCACTTAAAGCTTGATTTTTTTCATCTTAAGTGTCATATCCTTATCTCAATATCACAGATAAGGAGGGCATACAGATGGCACGGACAATTGCTGGACTTTCAACGGGGAG
>JQDQ01000110.1 GCA_000747625.2 Smithella sp. SCADC | reverse complement strand
ATTGAAAAGTAGCGCCGGTGACGGCAAGAAAATATATCAGGCGCAAAGCGGTGATTGTCATGGCTGTTCTTGCCGGGATATGTGTTGCAAGTCAAAAGACGGTTCTGGGCGAACGATTACAACTGACGATAAAGAACCGCTTCGTCAGGCGATGCATGATAAAATGAAGCAAACAGAAGGTCGTATCCTTAAAACAGGGCAGATTGATTCCCCAAGCAGTTTATTAGCGGGGTGACATCCACGGATGCTGCTCCATTCGGGGATGTAGAACTCATTTTTGCCGAAAATATTTTTGTCCGGTGACGAAATTTCTTTTTCAAGAGGTGATTTTGTCATTTTGGGGAGTTTTCGGACAAAAAGCTGGTTTTAAAAGATGGAGTTCTCGGACAGCCTACTAGTATGGTGTCGTCGGATTTCGGATTTCGTCTCAGAATAAAAGTTAATTATATCAAATACTATCTTGTTTAAAAACTAAAATATCCATCATATTTAATGCCTAGAAAAAACATTTTACAATAAATATAACCACTTATAAACAAAAATGATTAGTCCTATGACGCGAGTATCATCATGAAAATAACAATAAAATCTTTCAGAAAGGAGTCAATAATGAATGAAAGAATCCTTAAAAAAGAGGAATGTGAACAATCTCTTGCAAAGGCCGAAGCTGACATGATCGTATGGATGACATTTCTTCAGGTAATGGATAAAAGTGACTTTGTTCTGGTCAACGATACATAGGGTCATCTACGACCGGTATGACGATTTTGATCGTGCCTGACAGCAGGGTTCTTTCTTCAATCCCGTCACTTATTACTCTGTTTTGAACATTTGACAATGTATCCCGTATGTGCTACATTAAATTTCATGGAGGAATATAATCATGAGTAGAACAACTACTAAAATCAAAAGCGCTATGGTTCGCGCCCGTATTGAGCCCGGATTAAAAACAAAAGCCGAAAAATATTTTGATATGCTGGGCCTATCAACTACGCAGGCAATTACGCTGTTTTTCAAACAAGTCGAACTTCATCACGGCTTGCCTTTTGAAATAAATATTCCCAATGCGGAAACTTTAGACGCTATGAAAGAAATAGAAAATGGCGGCGGTAAAAAATTCAAAAATGCGGATGAATTATTCAAGCATCTAGGTATTTGATGATGAAGCAAATCAATAGCAGCACTGCTTTTGAAAAAGATATTGAAAGACTGGTTAGAAGAAATAAAGATATGGAAAAGCTTAAATCCGTAATACGTTCTCTTGTATGTGGAGAAAAGCTGGATCAAATATATCGGGACCATAAATTGACAGGAAATTATTATGGCTGCAGAGATTGTCATATAGAATCGGATTGGCTTTTGATTTACAAATTTGATGAAGATAATTTATTCTTAATACGCACCGGAACACATTCAGATCTATTTAAAAAGTAAGGCAAAAACACAAAATCTGGGGGGGACCATACTAATATTCTTGACGAGTATTATTTTGAAGAGGTGAAGTAGTCGGGCTTCTTCTTTGCGCATGTAAAAAAATACTGGATTCCCGCCTTCGCGAGAATGACAAAAAAAGCGGCTGAGAAATAGCTTGTAATGACACAAGATGATTATTAAAAAACTTCTTGTTTGAGGGCTGTTCAAAAATGTTTAGATGCACGCAAAAAGCCGCACCGCGAGGCGTATATGAAAATACGTTGAGCGGTGCGGCTTGCAGCGTGACAAAGCAGGTAAGTGTTTTTCAACAGCCCCAGCTTATTTCTTTCCGTAGCCGATGGTTTTGGCTGCCTGGGCTATGACATCCAAAGCTGCAGGATCGTCAATAGTGGAAGGTACCACATAATCCTTGCCGTCAACTATTTTGCGCATGGTGCTGCGCAGGGTTTTTCCTGAGCGGGTTTTCGGCAATGCTTTTACTACGGCGGCTTCCTTGAAGCAGGCCAGAGCTCCTAGATCGGAACGAACCATCTGGACAAGTTCTTTGATAATGTCTTTCGGATCGCGATCCACACCGGCTTTCAGCACGACGAATCCCACGGGAACCTGACCTTTTAGTTGATCTTCAGCGCCGAAAACAGCACATTCCGCCACATCCCTGTGCTTGGAAACTATTTCTTCCATCGCGCCGGTAGACAAGCGATGTCCCGCAACGTTGATGACGTCATCAATGCGTCCCATGATAAATATGTAGCCGTCTTCATCGAAACGTCCGCCGTCGCCGGTCACATAATAACCCGGTCTCTCCGTTACATATTCCAGATAACGTTTGTCATCCTGCCATAGTGTGGGCAGACATCCCGGGGGCAGGGGAAGTTTGATTACAACAGATCCTTCTTCGCCGTTGGGGAGCTGATTCCCATCGGCATCAAGTATCTGTACATTATAACCGGGGACCGGTTTTGTCGGTGAGCCCGCTTTGATGGGGAACTTCTCTGTGCCCATGCAATTGGCGGCGATGGGCCAACCGGTTTCTGTCTGCCACCAGTGATCCACTACGGGAATTTTCAGCATGTCGCTTGCCCAGTGGTAGGTGTCGGGATCAAGACGCTCGCCCGCGAGGAACAAATATCTGAGGCATTTGATATCATATTTTTTCAGATAATCACCATTGGGGTCCTCCTTTTTGATGGCGCGGAAAGCTGTTGGCGCCGTAAATAAAACGGAGACGCCGTGCTGAGAAATGACGCGCCAGAAAGCGCCCGGGTCCGGCGTGCCGATGGGTTTTCCTTCATAAACTATAGTGGTGCAGCCGTAAAGCAGCGGAGCATAGACAATATAGGAATGGCCGACAACCCAGCCGACATCGGATGCGGCCCAGTAAACTTCTCCCGGCTTCATGTCGTAAATGTATTTCATCGACCATTTCAGCGCAACGGCATGGCCGCCGTTATCCCGTATGACTCCTTTGGGCTTACCGGTTGTTCCGGAAGTGTAGAGAATATAAAGAGGATCTGTAGCGGCAACAGATACGCAGGGAACAGCTTTAGCGTCTTTCATCAGATCGTTCCAATCGAGATCGCGTGACGCATCCAATTCTGCTTTCACCTGCGGGCGCTGATAAATAATGCATTTCTGCGGTTTATGAGAAGCAATTTTAATTGCCTCGTCTAAAAGCGGTTTGTAGGGAATAGTCTTTTTCCCTTCGATACCGCAGGATGCCGAGATCATGACTTTCGGCTTGGCGTCGTCGATGCGGATAGCCAATTCATTAGGTGCGAATCCACCGAAGACAACAGAATGAACAGCGCCGATGCGGGCGCAGGAAAGCATCGCGACCAGGGCTTGAGGTATCATGGGCATGTAGATGATAACTGTATCGCCTTTTTTCACACCTAGTGAACTGAGGACACCGGCGAACTTTGATACCATGTCCAGTAATTCTTTATAGGAAATTTTTTGAACGGTACTGGTTACGGGACTGTCATAAATAATTGCCGTTTGTTCTCCCCGTCCTGATTCTACCTGATAATCGAGGGCGTTGTAGCAGGTATTTAATTGTCCGCCTGCAAACCAGCGGTAAAAAGGTTTTTTGCTGTCGTCGAGAACCTTGTCCCATTTTTTGTCCCAGATAACGTTTTCGGCGGCTTTGCCCCAGAAAACGTCGGGCTCATTGATGGATTGAGAAAAGATATCCTTGTACTTTAATAGATTGGCCATATTCATTCCTTTCCTGTTTTAATTTTGTATGATGGGCATAGCAGATTAAAATTGAATTTGTCAAAGGTTAAATAATCATTGATATTACACAGCTTTTGGCGGAATAATATCGAATGGTGTTTGATTAAGAGATATTTCGACTAACTCTTCAACCTTCGCTATGTTCGTTTTACCAATGGAGAGTTACATTTCCTCCAGTCTTTTGAGACAGAACTGCATAAAAGATCTATAGCTTTCTGTCTTTACCTTTACGTGTTGTGACTTTATTGAAACTAAAGAAATCACACCAGTTCCAAAACTATTCTAATCGTCTTATTCCATCATTTGATGGTATAATTATATGGACGAAATATAAAAGTCAAGTTTATTTTTCACCGTTTGATTTAATCAGATATTGCTTCTGATGGAAGGGAGTATGAGACGTGCTGTCCTGTATATCAGCGAGTGTCAAATCCCGCGTCGCTTCGTCCCGACAACGTCGGGATTCAACCATCAAGTTCAGTCGTAGATGCCCCAGGGTATGCGCTTCGCTTCTAGTGCTTGATTTCAATATTAACCGTGTCATTTCGAAGGAACGAAGTGACTGAGAAATCTTTATAATCATTGAATAAGATTTCTCCCTTCGGTCGAAATGACATATCGGTAACTTTTGCAAGTATGCACTAGAACTTGGGTTTTACTAAAAAAGCGGGGGAAGTTGATCTTTCGTTCCCCCGCTTAACCAAACTGACTGGCAAAAGCTTTTCCTTAACCAGAAAAATAAGAAAAACTATTTCATCGCTGCTTGTATTCCGGAGAAAGCGTCTCGGCATAATACCGGAACTGCCTCAATAACTACCTGGGCGTCCTTGACTGCCCCGGTGTTGCTTAAAGATGTGGACAAGTTGCCAATCACCTCGGCCTTTTTTTCGGCGGTGATCTTACCCTTGCTAACCATTACATCCAGGCTCTTGTTGACAGTGGCCATGCCTTTGTCAACAAACTCCTGCTTAATGTCAACCATGACAGCCTTCATGCCAGCCGTCGCGCATATCTGGGCGATGCCGTTTCCCATGGCTCCTGAACCGATTACTACAATTTTTTTCACATCTTCCAATTTCATAGTGGTTCTCCTTCTGATTATTTTTTATTCGATAAGAATTATAGGCAGCGATTCTTTTTCTCGTTCGCGGAGTATAGGTAAAGGAAGGCTTAACTGTCAAGCGAAAGAGGATCTCTTTTCTCCTAACCTTCGGTAACATTTTTTATGAGGCAATTCGCGTTTTCAATTCATTCTTGTTTTGTCTGTGTTTTTTTGCTAGCTTTGATAAAATTATCCGGTTTAGAAAAATTAATATTCACAATTTAAATAAAGGCAAATAAATGACAAAAAAACAAAAAGTAATTAAACAGGCAATTGATGTATTGAAAATAGAAGCACAGAGCATTTTGCAGTTGATCGATAAAATCGACAGCAATTTTTCCCGAGCTGTAGATTTAATTTCCAAATCCAAGGGCAGAGTTATCATTACGGGCATTGGAAAATCAGGCTTGATTGGACGAAAAATCGTCGCCACGTTAACCAGCACGGGAACACCGGCGCTTTTCTTACATCCTGTTGAAGGCATCCACGGCGATTTGGGTATAGTCACCAAGGAGGACATATTGCTGGCCATTTCCAACAGCGGTGAAACCGGCGAACTTATACCCATTATAAAATCCGTCCGTCATATCGGGGCGCCTATAATAGCTTTTACGGGCGGTCTATCTTCAACTCTGGCACAGGCTAGTGATATTGTCATTGACGTATCCGTGGAAAAAGAAGCCTGTCCCTTCGGTCTTGCTCCCACTTCCAGTTCTACCGCCACATTGGCAATTGGCGACGCTCTGGCTATTGTTCTTATTGATGAGAAGCAATTTAAGGAAAAAGATTTCTATAAATTTCATCCGGGCGGAAATCTTGGTACCAGATTAAGAGAAATTGTAAAAGATGCCATGATTGCCGGAAAACAAATTCCCAAAGTGCTTGCGGGAACTCCCGTTACAAAAGCAGTACAGGAAATTAACAGTAAAAATGTCGGGTTCGTTTTAATTACCGATAATAAAGATAAACTTCTGGGGATTTTTACTGACGGCGATGTACGTCGCATGATCAGCAAAGGAATATCTTTTGAAGGAAAAATTATTAATGAGGTTATGACTAAAAATCCTCAGACAATAGATGAAAATATTTCCCTGGCTCAGACATTGGAACTAATGCAGAAAAAGGAAATAACCTCCTTTGCCGTGGTTAATGAGAAAAAAGAATTGAAAGGATATATCCACCTGCATGATATTTTAGGACGGGGCGGATCGGTTAATATTTCGTTGAATCAATAATTGCCAGGGGAAACAATAATGGCACTTTATGAATTTGAAGGCAAAAGACCGCAGGTACCGATCGATTCTTTTGTTCACCCGCATGCCGTTTTAATCGGCGACGTAAAAGTAGGCCATGAATGCCTGATTGCTCCCGGTGTTTCCATCCGGGCTGATTTTGGACCGGTTGTCATCGGCAATCGTTCCAACGTTCAGGATAATTCCGTTATTCATGTCTATCCCGATTCCAGGGTGATCATTGAAGAAGATGTCACTATTGCTCACGGTACTATTCTTCATGATGTTACTGATGAACAAAAAATGATGGCGAAAGCCGGCATCGACTATTATTGTGATATCTGCAAAAAATATATCGCTACGATGAAAGCAGTTATTTGATTCACCTGCAATAAACTTTACAAGCTTATTCCCTTGTGATATTAAAGAAAAATGTTGAAAAACCATTAAGGAGAAGTAACATGTCCGGCCATTCCAAATGGAGCACAATAAAAAGAAAAAAAGGCGCGATAGACGCCAAGCGCGGTAAGATATTTACCAAAATTATTAAGGAAATAACCCTGGCGGCACGGCTGGGCGGCGGTGATATTGAAGGAAATTCCCGGCTCAGGCAGGCGGTTGCGCTCGCCAAAGAAGAAAATATGCCCAAGGATAATATTGATAGGGCGATTAAAAAAGGTACCGGTGGCGAACAAGGCGCGGCTGCTTTTGAAGAAATAACCTATGAGGGTTACGGTCCCGGCGGCGCGGCAGTTATTGTGGAAATTATGACCGATAACAAAAACAGGACTGTGGCGGAAATCAGACATATCTTCTCCAAACATGGAGGCAATCTCGGCGAGAACGGTTGTGTGTCGTGGATATTCGCGAAAAAGGGAAGTATAGTTATTGATAAAAAAGTTATTGATGAAGATGCCCTGATGGAGCTGGCTCTGGAAGCCGGAGCGGAAGATGTGCAAAGTGAAGATAGTGAATATGAAGTAATTACCGATCCCGCTTCCTTTGAAGTTGTAAAAAAAGCTCTTGATGCCAAGGGGATAAAACATCTGGAGGCCCGGATCAGCATGATTCCATCCAATACCGTCAAATTAGGAGCGAACAAAGCGGAACAAATGCTCAAGATGATGGAAAAACTGGAAGATAATGACGACGTGCAGAATGTCTACGCTAATTTCGATATAGATGAAGATGTCATGGAGAAGTTAAGTTAAATTATTTTATTTGCGGAATAAAAGAAATTGCGAATCTTAGGAATTGATCCAGGCAGTCACGTTACCGGTTACGGCATCATTGAAAAAAAAAGCAATTATTTACGTCATGTCCTGCATGGTGAAATCAAAGCGCAAAAAGATTCTCTTTTATCCGTAATGTTAATTTCCATTTATCAGCAGTTATCCGAGGTAATCACGCAGACCGCGCCCCAGGCTATTTCGCTGGAAAATATTTTTTACGGAAAAAATGTACGCAGTTTGATTAAGCAGGCTCAGGTAAGAGGCGTGGTAATTTTTGCCGGAGCCGATAAAGGAATACCGGTTTTTGAATATTCACCATTGGAAGTAAAAAAAGCCGTGGTGGGTTACGGAAGGGCGGAGAAAAGACAGGTGCAGATAATGGTTAAAGCGATTTTAAAACTCCCCGCCTTGCCTCCGGCGGATGCCGCGGATGCGCTGGCGAGTGCGATATGCCATGCTAATTTCTCAAAGGAACAATCAATCTAATGATTGCTTTAATCAGCGGCAAAATTGTTTATAAAGGCATTTCCCATGTCATTGTTGATGTTCAGGGTGTCGGCTATCGAGTTTTTATTCCTTTGACAACTTTTTATGAATTGCCCGAAGCGGGACAAATGATAACTCTGCATGTTCACACCAACGTCAAACAGGACGCCATAAATTTATTTGGTTTTTACACAGTTCAGGAAAGAGATCTTTTCCAATTGATGATCTCCGTAAGCGGCATCGGACCGAAAATGTCCATGAATATCCTTTCCGGCATTTCCGCGCAGGAGTTGTTGCGCGCTATATCCGGCGGCAATTTGGGGAAACTGGTCAACATTCCCGGTGTGGGTAAAAAAATGGCCGAACGTTTGATCCTTGAACTAAAAGAAAAAGTTATCAAGAAAATGATGCTGGATGAAATGCCTGCGGCGGATGATCAACATCAGGCCGGCGAAATTATCATGGAAGATGCGCTTTCCGCTTTGGTGAATTTAGGTTATAAAAATAATGTTGCCAAAGATGCTTTAGATAAAGTTTTGCGTTCATCAGACGAAGAGCTTGGTATGGATCAGCTCTTGAAAAAGACCTTAAAAATTCTTGCCGGTTAAATTGTCCGGGTAAGGTATGTGCACAATGGATAAACCCATCAAAAATTCTTTAATCAGTCCTGCCTGCGATGAGGAAGAAAATGAATTTGAAGTTACTTTGCGTCCGGCGAAATTAAAAGATTATATCGGCCAGGAAAAAGTTAAGAGCAATCTGGCTATCTTTATTGAAGCCGCGAGAAAACGTAAAGAGGCGCTTGATCATGTTCTTTTATACGGACCTCCCGGTTTGGGAAAAACTACGCTGGCTTATATTATTGCCAGGGAAATGGGAGTTGATATCAAGGTTACTTCCGGGCCGGTAATAGAGAGGCCGGGAGACCTGGCAGCGATTTTAACGAATATGCAGGAACATGAGGTTCTCTTCATTGACGAAATTCACCGGCTTTCCCACGTGGTGGAAGAAATTTTGTATCCGGCCATGGAGGATTTTCACATTGATATTTTAATCGGGCAGGGGCCTTCCGCCCGATCCATGAAGCTCGATATTCCCAAATTCACTCTTGTGGGAGCGACTACACGCGCCGGATCGCTGACTTCGCCATTGCGCGACCGTTTTGGTATGCATTTCAGGCTGGAGTTTTATTCGCCTCAGGAACTTGCCATTATTATCAAAAGGTCGGCTTCCATTCTGGGAGTCAAACTTGCCGCAGCCGGAGCGGAAGAATTGGCCGGACGCGCCCGCGGTACTCCGCGTATTGCTAATCGATTGCTTAAGCGTGTCCGTGACTATGCCGAAGTTAAAGGCGATGGGACCATTGACGGCAAAATCGCACGGGAAGCCCTGGACGCTTTTGAAGTTGATCAAAAAGGATTTGACCAGATGGACAGAAAACTGCTCCTGACGCTGATTGAAAAATTCAATGGCGGACCGGTCGGAGTGGATAGTCTTGCCGCGGCCATTGGCGAAGAAAGAGTGACCATTGAAGATGTCTATGAACCGTATCTGATCCAGGAAGGTTATCTGCAAAGAACCGCCCGGGGCAGAATCGCCTCCGCCAGAGCTTATGAACACTTCGGTCTTAAGGCCACCGGACAGGGAGAAATATTCTGAAAAAGTGTTATGTTCCCGGACTTTTGTAGTTCCAAATAAAGGTGGAAGGCCGAGGAAGGATAAAAAATAGTATGCGTATTCCCCGATTTCGGTCGGTGTCCCCGGATTTAACGGCCCATATTCACTTGATTATATTTCATTAGTTCTTTATAAGTACATCTGACAAAGGCCATAACAAACACAAAGTGATGCGGAATATGGATAAAAAAACAAGAGAGTGGATTACTCAAGCCGAGTTTGATATTGAAACTGCCGAATTTATGTTTCAAGGTGAACGTTATTTCTATGCTGTTTTTATGTGTCATCTGTCACTGGAGAAAGCCCTGAAAGGTATTTATTTTACAAAGCTTCAGGATGTTCCACCTAAGGTACACAACCTTGTATACCTTATCAGCAAAACCGGCGTCAACCCACCGGAGGCGATGGGTAAGTTCTTCATTAAGCTCAACGAAGCGAACATTGCCACACGTTATCCTGAAAGCCTGGAAAAATTGCAGAAGACTTATACAAAAACTATCACGAGTGAAATCATATCAAACACGAAAGAGGCCTTGGCATGGATAAAGCAGCAGCTTTAGATACGATTGCGCGTTTTCAGAAAGCAATTGAATCCAGGGGGATCAATATCAACAAGCTTATTCTTTACGGTTCTTATGCCCGTGGCGACTACCGGGAAGGCAGCGACATAGACTTGATCCTTATTTCCGAAGACTTCAAGGATCGTGATTACTGGTCAAGGATTGATATACTGTCGGAAGCCATTTACGATGTCTTTGCCCCAATCGAGGTTGTCGGCTTTACGCCTGAAGAATGGGACAACCAAACTTCACCGCTGTGTGATTACGCCAAGCATGGTGAAGTTCTATACGCAGCGTAAGGGAGTAAATAATAGGGCGCTGTCCCCCGAATTGAATTACCAAAACACACTACTAGAGACTAAACTGTTACCCGCGGCCATCGGCGAAGAAAGAGTGACCATTGAAGATGTCTATGAACCGTATCTGATTCAGGAAGGTTATCCGCAAAGGACTGCACGGGGTAGAATCGCTTCCGCCAGAGCTTATGAACATTTTGGACTAAAATTGTCAGGGCAGGGAGAAATTTTCTAATATGAAAATGCTAATGCACATATGTTGCGGGCCTTGCACGATTTATCCCCTGAAAGAGTTAAGAACTCATGGGCATCAAATCACCGGAGTTTTTTACAATCCCAACATTCATCCTTATCAGGAATATCAAAGACGCCGCCAGACTCTTATGGATTATTCTGACAAAACATTTTTAAATATTGTCTGGCCGGAAGGATATCCGTTAGAAGAATTTTTACGAGCAGTTGCTAATTTAAAGGATAGTGAAAGATGTGCCTTCTGTTTGCGGGATCGCTTGGCTTATACTGCAGAAATGGCAATTCGGGAAAAATACGATGGTTTTACGACCACATTGCTTTACAGCAAATATCAAAATCATGATATGATTAAAGAAATCGGGAAAACCCTGGGCCAGC
>JQDQ01000109.1 GCA_000747625.2 Smithella sp. SCADC | reverse complement strand
CAATGCAGCTGATTTGCGCGTGATAGTAGTTGAAAGAACAACAGCAACATGTTCTAATGGAAACCATTAGAAATACATTATGCATATCATCATGTTATGGGGTGATGCGATGGAGAGGCAGCTTCAGGGTAACGGTTATACGGTCGGATTTTCGAACAAAGAAGTTACGGCATGGGGCGGCATAGCACTGATGAAGCAGATGCTTGACCGATTGCAGTTTCAGGAATCGTTTTCTCAGTTTGGCATACCGGAGCCATTATCCAATCGAGGTTATGCGCCACGCCAGCTTATTGAGCAATTCATTGTATCGATCTGGTGCGGAGCCTGCCGTTTTGCCCATGCGGAGATCGTGCGTTTGGATAACGTTCTATGCCGTCTTTTCGGATGGTCATGCGCTGCGGAGTTCAAAGCGATTATTCGTCTTTTCAGCCGTTTTGACATGCTGACGAACGAGCGTGTACAGATGAACCTGTATCGCTGGTTGTTTGCCAAGCTTCCGGAGATGAAGCTTATCACCCTTGACCTTGATTCAACGGTGGTAACCCGTAACGGGCAACAGGAAGGCGCTTGTCGCGGCTACAATCCTGGTCGGCGCGGACGAGCAAGTCATCATCCCTTGTTGGCGTTTATTGCGGATTATCGTCTCGTTGCCAATTTTTGGCTTCGTCCCGGGAATGTGTACAGTTCGAACAACGTTTTACAATTTCTTGAATCTACACTTGTCCACCTTGAGGGAAAGACCGTAGGGCTTTTGCGTGCCGACAGCGGTTTTTTTGACGATGACTTTCTTTCGGCGCTGGAAGGCAAGCATATTCCTTATATTGTTGCCGCGAAACTGACCTATCCCCTGCAGCGAAGAATCTTCCAGGTCCGTAACTGGTGGGCATTGAAGCGGGGCATTGAGATTGGAGAAATCGAGTATCAAGCCATCGGCTGGAGAAAGGCGCGTCGTATCGTTGTCATACGGCAGAGCACTGAGAATCGGGAGGCACCCGGCAAGAGTCTCAGTCTGTTTCCTGATGACCCGGCGGCAAAAGGCTGGCGATATGGCGCATTCGTAACGGATCTTGCCTTGCCGGCGGTTGACGTCTGGCGCACTTACAGAGGCAGAGCAGATGCGGAAAACCGGATCAAGGAATTGAAAGCCGATTTCGGGCTGGATGCTTTCAATATGCAGAAATTTTGGGCGACTGAGGCCGCTTTGTCATTTGCCATGCTGGCTTATAATCTAATGAGCATGTTCCGTCAGACCGTGATGAGAACACATGTTCAGCATACGCTTTCCACACTGCACGGAATGGTGCTGGCCGTTGGCGGCGCATGGAAAAACAGTTCAGGCAAGAACCACTTGCTATTATCTGTCCCGAGAAAGAAGCGGGCCTGGTTTTGCGGCCTGTGGGCCAATGCCTCAGGTCCGCCATGCTGCGAAACTTGAACAAAATTCTTTTCTAATGGAAAATCTGGGTTTAATCTCAATGCTAAATAGCCGACGAAGAGACCTAGTAGTATGGCAACAATCATCGATAAAAGAATTGCCAGCAGAAATAACCAGATGGAAGTCCCCAACCTGTACATAATAATTCCCAATATATAGGCGCTACTGCCAAAAAATACGGCGTGCCCGAGTGAAAAAACTCCCGTGAAGCCGGCAAGCAGATTGTAGCTGACAGCAAAAACAGCCGCTATAGCAATCGAAGATACCATGTTGAGAATAAATCGTGAGCTACTGATAAACGGCAGAAGCATTAGACAGATTAGTGCAACCAAGATTAACCAGAAGCCGGACGATTTTAACCAATTTCTTAATATTGACATTATGCCGCCTCTTTTATTCCAAGCAGACCGCTCGGTTTAACTAACAGGATAACAGACATTAAGATGATGTTCAGAGGAAGTGCAGCGGGTGGATAAATCCAGATGATATAGTTATTGGCCAGGCCAACGATTATACCGGCAATCATGGAACCGATAAAGCTACCCATGCCTCCGATGACAACGACGATGAATCCCAAGAGTAAATACTGGCTGGCAAGAAAGGGACCGATCTGTCCAATAGTGGGACCAATCATTGCGCCTCCTAACGCCGCCAAACCGGTCCCCAGGATAAATACCGACGCAAAAACGCGCCGTACATTAACCCCGAGGATGTTGACCATCTCTGAATTTTCCACGCCGGCACGAACGATCATCCCCAGCCGCGTTCTGGTCAAGACAAGATGAACAACAAGAGCTACCACACATGAAAAAACAATGACGAAGATACGGTAAATACTGATGGAAGCACCGAGAACATTGATATCTCCCTGCAACATATCAGGTGTCGGACTGGGAAGAACGTTAGGTCCCCAGATTATTTTTACCACCTCGTTAATAACGATAAAGGCGCCTAATGTTATGAGTATTTGACCTATTGGATTTTTATAAACTGGCCGGATTATCGTGATTTCCGTCAGCCAACCGATTGCCGAGCCGGCGGCCATACCGGCGATCATGGCGATGGCGAAGTTGCCGGTTATGGAGTAGGTCCATGTACTGGCATAAGCCCCGATTAAGAAGAACCCCCCATGGGCAAAATTCATGATGCCCATCAATCCAAAGATAATGGATAGACCGCAGGCGATCATGAATAAAAGCAGTCCGGTTGCTAAACCGTTTACCGTTAATGTAATAAAGATATCCATTTTCGTTCCTATTCTATTTTATTTTGTACTTACACCCAAGTATTTCTGCTGTGAATCAACGTCTTTGACCAAATCGGCCATATTGCCGGCCATAACCGTTTTACCGTCGCTCAGGATGGAGAACTTATCACCA
>JQDQ01000108.1 GCA_000747625.2 Smithella sp. SCADC | reverse complement strand
ACGCTTCGTTCCCTCATCTTAAGCAATCGTTGGGAGCATTTTTGGGCGTTCTTCGTCAACCGTCATTTCCCCGAGTTTGAAACGTAATGTGAGGCGTACACCCGTGCAAAAGTCCAAAAGGGTGTCCTTCCCGAGTTCAAACTTACCAGTATTACAAACCAGATTTACAATTCTCTTAAATGTCTTTGTACCTAAATTCCCAGGAATCCACCACCCCGGTCGAAACTGAAAAGTATTTTGAATGGATCTTGCTGGATTATCCGGATATATGTCAGTTTGTGACTTAGCCAAATATTTGCGACTTTGTCCATGACCTCGCATTTGTTCCATTTGATCAAGAAGTGAAGAATCCATATCAGCGACCATATTTAAAAGTATCGCAGCAGCTTCTTGGTGATTTTTTGCTGAGATCTCCTGACCTTGAAAAATAAATCGACATCTTGCTATTGAAATAGATTTACCATTTTTAGATTTAACTACCGCTTTTATATTTTTGGAAGGAATAGCTTCACTTGACGTACTGAATTCCGCTTTATTAGTCCGATAATCATGACGTGCCAAATCAATTGCTTTTCTCGATAACACATTTTCATAACTGAGATATTTGGAGAGGTTGATGATCAGTACCTCTACATCATCGGTTTTTATTTTCAGATTACAAAGGATTCTCTCATAATAAGCACCTTCTTCTCCCGGTAAAAAGAACCTCCATTCCAAACCATCTGTCAGAATAACCATAGGGGTGCCAATATGAAATGAGTATTGAAAAACTTGCCATTCTGCTCCATTAATTCCATTGAAACGTTTTGCTTCAATTAAAATAATTGGACGCCCATTCTCACAAAGGGCATAATCAACTCTGCCTCCTTCAACTGGATATTCGGGATAAACGACTTTTGGATTTAGAATCGGCCAAGATAAAGATTGGAGAATGGGAAGAATAATTCCTTGCTTCACAGACTGTTCATTAGGATCATTGAAGGATGGATCATCCAATAACTTTTTGATATCCTGTATTGTCTTTCTAAATGAATTGAAACTATCTAGTTGATCTTTCATTTTTTCACTCCATTTATTTTATAAGACATTGCTTACGATTGACAAATTCCGGGGACAGTATATATAATTATTTGTCTTCTGCTGGTTCAATCACGTTGATTGAACCATAACGTTACTATGATTTCACTAACTGAATATTTAATCGTCTGCCAAGAGAAAGTGCAGCCTTATCTAATGTCTTTAAAGAAACAGATGAATTTTTAGGATCCAATAGCCTATCCAGTGCTGACCGGCTTGTTCCCATTCTTCTGGACATCTCTATCTTTGATATTTTTTTATTGAGCATAAGTTGCGCTATTTGACTTGCAACAATCTCTTTAATAGCAGATGTTTCAACTTCCGCTAAAATACCCTCATCCTGAAGAAAATCATCAAAATTGCTTCCGATGTTTTTGTGTTTCATAATTCACCCTGATGTACCATTTATGGTACAATGTCAAGCAAATTTTTTAATATCCATTTGTGCTGCGCTAAGTTTTGCCTGGATGAATTTCACAATAGATAATTCTAATTTTCAGGAGCTTCTACATGGGCAAGATTTTGGAAGCTTGTATACTTGTCCACGAAAGCAAGTTTAACAGTTCCAGTGGGGCCGTTTCTTTGTTTGGCAATGATTATTTCCGCAATGCCTTTGTTAATATTATCATCCGATTTGTCATAAACTTCATCACGGTAAATAAAAGCAATGACGTCGGCGTCCTGTTCGATAGCGCCCGATTCCCGTAAATCCGCCATTTGCGGACGGCGGTTCGTGCGGTCTTCCACTTTGCGGTTGAGCTGCGAGAGAGCGACAACAGGCACTCTGAGTTCTTTAGCCAGAGCCTTTAATGAACGGCTGATTTCCGATATTTCCTGTTCGCGGGATTCGCGGTAACTGCCGGAACGCATCAGCTGGATGTAGTCCACGACAATCAATCCCAGCCCCGTATCGGCTTTAAGCCTGCGTGATTTAGCCTTCATTTCCAAAACGGTAATGGCCGGGGTATCGTCAATGAAAAGCGGAGCATCGGAAAGACGGCCGGCGGCTGTCGTCAGTTTCGGCCAATCGGTTTCCCCCAGAATACCTTTTCTCAGGCGCTGCGAATCAACTTTGCCCTCGGATGCAAGCAGTCGAAAAGCAAGCTGTTCTTTGGACATTTCCAGCGAAAATATAGCGGCGGGCGTTTGCGCTTCCATTGCCGCGAATAAAGCGATATTCAAGGCAAACGCTGTCTTGCCCATGCTGGGACGTCCGGCAATGATTATCAGTTCCGATTTCTGCAAGCCGGAAGTTAAATCATCAATTTTTTCAAAACCGGTAGGCACGCCGGTAATCAGTTCTTTACGGGAATAAAGATCTTCAATCGACCGGAAACTGTCCTTGACAATGTCTCTGATCGGAAAAAAAGCGGGACGCACTTTATTCTCAGAAATTTCAAAAATACTGTGTTCTGCTTTATCCAGAACCATATCCACATCGGAGCCGGTTTCATAGCAACTATTGATAATCTCCGTTGCCGAACCGATTAATCCGCGGAGAATTGCTTTTTCTTTAACAATCTTGGAGTAATTAGCAACATTGGCCGCAGACGGAACATTATCGACCAGAGAAGCAAGATATGTTGTGCCACCCACTGAATCCAAAAGGTTTTTATCTTTCAGGGCATTGCTTAAAGTAATAATATCAACCGGCTCGTTTTTTTCGGAAATCTCAATGATAACGCCAAAAATCTTCCGGTGAGCTTCATTATAAAAATCACCCGGGGATGATATAATTTCCAGTACGCTGTTGATAGCGCTATTTTCCAGCAAAATACTGCCCAGGATAGACTGTTCAGCCTCGATATTTTGCGGTGGAAGTTTGTATAAAGATGGATCGATATCTCTCATTATTATTCGCCGGTAACGATTAATTTAATTTCGGTTTCCACATCGGCTGTCAATTTGATTTTTATTTTAAATTCACCCAGCGATTTTATATGTTCACCATGTTCATGGACAATCATTTTTCGATTAATGTCGTAGCCCTTTTCTTTAAGCGCTGATTCTATATCCTTGGTTGTTACTGAACCAAAGATTTTATCCTGATCACCGAGTTTACGTGCTATTGTTATCGTTACATTAGACAAAGCATCCGCCAGATCCTGAGCGGACTTGTGCTCCTTGGCCGCTTTTTTCAGGATATTTGTTTTATCATGCTCAAAGAGCTTGATGTTTTTTTCATTGGCCTCGGTAGCCAATCCTTTAGGAATCAAAAAATTGCGGGCATAACCATCATTAACTTTAATTAAAGCTCCCGCCTTACCTAAAGAAGGCACGCTTTGCTTCAAAATTACTTTCATAAAAATCCTCCGTTTTGTAAGAATACTGATGAAATCAAGTGGTTGCCTGATCTTTTTGAAAATATTTCCTAAAATCAATCCAGATATCGAATAATCCGATGGCTACTATAGGTATCATAAGAATTTGCTGAACTGCAATTAAAAAATAAAAAAGATAGCGGAAAAAGAAAGGTACGTTTTTCTTTTGAAAAAAGAAGCTAACGATCGCCAGGCCTTGCAGTAAATATATAAAACTCGTTACCAGAAATATGTTGGAACTGAAAAAGGTTATGTCTTTATTCTGCACAAAGAAAAGACCGCCGGAAACGATAAAAATCCAGATAATGAATTCCGGAACCTTCCAGCGATTTAACGCGGTAAGATTTGGTAAAACGACACCGGCTTTACCGAGAATTCGTTTCCCCAGAAGAATATTTGCCCAAACAATTAATGTCGCTGTTATGACAACCAGTGCCGGAAATATCCGGGTCAAACCATTGCCAATGTCCTGCTTATTATCTTTAAAGAAATTAATATCTTCTGCTCTGAAAGGCAACTGGCTGTAGAGTTTTATATTTTCTTCAACCGCCGCGGCTATATGTCTTTCCACAAGCTGCCACGGATTGATGGAAAGAACCGAACCACCGTAAACGAAATAGATACAAATTGCGGCAATAATAAAAATAGACGGATAAATAACTGCTTTTTCAATTGATCCATTTCGTGCGGCAACCTGGGCAATTAATAAGCCGGCCATCCCCATGGTAAAAATAGCAACAGTAGGTAAATTCCGCTGCAATAAAGCTGATAGGAAAAAAAGAGGCAAAAAAGAAATTAAGAAAGCGGCGCTGGTCTTAACTTTGCCATTAACTATACCATTAAAAAATAAAATCACAGGTAACAGAACAAGAGCAACAGAACCGATAAAAGGAATAAAAGCTATTGCAAAAACAAAAGCAGCAACAAAAAATAAAAGTTTTAGAAAAGGAATATTGAGAAAGGATGTTCTGAATCTTTCCAAGGATGATAACCTGCTAACAACAAAATTTTATATAACTACATTTCTCTTGTGAATTACCGCCAACCAGAACGCAATCGCCGATAATCAAATCAAGAATTTATTTTGAAAAAAGGCAACGCCATACAACATGGGCGTTACCTTATCGATAATCTACGCAGGATTGATTTGATTTAACTGTAAACTTATATAAAATTTCCCCGAAAAATAAAAGCAGCCGGTTTTATTCTTCATAAAAAGAGAAGAATAAATCAGTATAAAATATTCTATCTTCCTTCACCAGTAACAAAAGGCATAATTGCAATCATTCGGGAGCGTTTTATTGCTAACGCCAATTCCCTCTGATGGCTGGCACAATTACCAGTGATTCTGCGCGGCATAATCTTGCCTCGCTCTGTTATGAAATTATTCAGGACCATAGGATTTTTATAATCAATTTTCACATTAGAATCTGTGCAAAAACGGCAAAATTTCTTTTTATGAAAAAACTTTTTCTGGGGATATCGATTTGGTTTATCTCCGTTTGGTATGGCCATTGTTTATTCCCCCCTCGTTGAAATTTCTTCTTTATTATAAGGTTTTTTAGGTAAAGGCTTCGTTTCTCCGGAGGCTTTTTCTATCTGATGGACAATTTTTCCTTCCGCTCCAGCTTCACCTTCTGCCTTTGCCTGGGTGCGTTTTGCCTCCGCCGCGGCAATTTCCTGTTCAATGCCTTCAGAGGTGGTTGCGCCATCTTTTTTCACCGTCATGAACTTCAGGATACGGTCATCAATTTTATAATTTCTTTCAATTTCCGCAACAATGGCTCCGTTGCCGGCAAAGTCGATAAGAAAATAATAACCGTCTTTTTGTTTTTTGATTTCATAGGCAAGATGTCTTTTTCCCCATTTGTCGATTTTGGCGACGACACCTTTGCGGTCGGTAATGATTTTTTGGCTGCGTTCGATTAATGCGGTAATGTCTTCGTCATTTAAATTAGCTAAAACTATAGCTATAACGTCGTATCTCTGCAAAATTTTCTCCTTTCGGCTCTAAAGCCTGATTTAACAGGCAAGGAGTCTTAAAAAATTAGTAGGTGTGGCTTTTATATCAAACTATAGCAGAAAGCAAGGGTTTTTATAATAACGGAAAATGTATTGTGCGAAGTGTAATTATTACGGATTGATGTCCGGCATGTTTGGCGAGAAGGGTGTTGTGTTTGTTTCAGGAGGGGAATTAGCCTCCATTTTCCGGGGAGGAAAAGGTCAGTTATTTTGCTTGAAGGGGAGAAAAAAATGATTACATCATTATAGTAAACAAAAAA
>JQDQ01000107.1 GCA_000747625.2 Smithella sp. SCADC | reverse complement strand
CCTGTCATATAGAATATTTCGCCATGCATGGCGTTGGTCTTCAGGAAGCCGATACCGGAACCCTCATTTTTAAGGTGGTACATCGTAAGTTCCTTGAAATGCCTCGTCCGCCACCCCTTCATCTGCGCCCTGATTTCATCGACGGTATCCCAACCTTTCGCGACCACGAAACCGCCTATCTGGGAAAAACATTCCTTGCGCATGAACTTGCAGGCCCCGGCGGTGTGATAGGATGGCATCTCAACGGCGTTCCAGCCCCTGCCGTGGTCTTCGAGGTATATGCCTGACGCTATTCCCAGGCGGGGGTCCTTTTCAAATTTCTGCAACAATTCTTCGAAATAATCGGACGCAAAGCGCAGGTCGCAGTCGAGCTTGACCACGAAATCGAAATCGCTGTCCTTGACCAGATGATAGCCGCGATTAAAGGCATTGACGATAGGTGAACCGGGCTGGCGGGCGGTATCCCGATCGATTCTCAGAACCTCGATCCAGTCAAACCGCTTCCGATAAGAATCAATGATTTCCGGTGTTCTGTCCGACGATCCGTCGTCCACGATGATCCACTTCGATGGTTTGATCGTCTGGTTGATGACAGATTCAAGAGTTTGCTCAATATATAGCTCTTCGTCCTTTACCGGTGAGATGAGGATATAATCAGTTCCGTGTTTTGCCATGCTGCAATTTTGCTCTTAGGATTTTACTTTTCAATTGAAACCAGTGCAGCCAGTCATAGCCGCCTTCAAGTTTTGCCCTGAAAAAGGCCAGATCGTCACGGGAATTAACCGGCAGCCTCTTGAGGAAAAAGATCGGATCTTGTGCGGAGGCCCTTCCGATTCGGGTGCTCACGCCATATCTATACCCGCAGGCTGTAAGTGTGTCGGTGAGGTAACTCGTCAATTCCTCATTCTCCTCAGGGAAAGCAAAAGGATATGAAAAAGAATCGACAGGCTTGCCTATCTTACTTTCTATAATCTGCCTGGAGTGTCTAATTTCAAAATTCATATCATCCCGGTTCAGGTTTTTGAGCTGAAAGTGGTTTGTGGTATGCGAACCGAATGAGATGCCTTGCTCGTAAAGCTCGGCAACTTCATCCCAGCTCAGATGCTCTTTGCCGTCCATTTTCCGGGTGTGGTCGGTAATATAATCTGTGGGCAGGAAAACCGTAGCCGTAAAGCCATGCTTCCGGAGTATCGGGAAGGCGCTGAGATAAAAGTCCCGGAAACCGTCATCAAAGGTGATTACAGCGTGCGCGGCGTGTTTATTCCTCTTATTACCGGTATCCCGAAGAAGCTCGACGGCATGGGCGAGGCTGATGACCTTGTAATCGTTATCTTTGAGGAATCGCATCTGCGCGTCAAAGCGCCCCGTGGTCGTGTTGAGCCAGAAGTAGGGATGTGCTTCAATCTCCGGTTCATTGCTCACACTATGATACATAAGAATGGGTATGGCAAGATCGCCCCCATGGTCGGCACGCCTTCGGGCCAGGGGGGCAAAAAATGCCGTTGTGAGATGTTTGTCGAAAGATTGAAACACTTATTGCGTGCCGTTCTTTCCCCGTTTCATAACGGATTCGACGATCTTATAATAGATTTCCCTTGCATGGCTCCAGTTTTGCTCTTTCAGGAATTTCATCGCGCCGTCAATAAGCTCGTCGCGCTCTGCATCGCTTTTCCGGTAAAGTGAAATGATGGACTTGGCAAGATCGCTCTCGTCTTCCGGTTTGAAAAACACAACCATTTTATCGTCGTAATAATAGCGGTGGGCCGTTGTTTTTGAAATGACAATGGGGATGCCCAGTGTCATATATTCAAGCGATTTCATGCTTAGCGCCTCATCTGAAAAGACAGAGGCCTTTGTGGGGACAATGCCGATATCGGCTTTTTTCAGGATTTCAGGAAGTTCAAAAAACGGCACCCCGCCGTTGAAGTGCACGCAATCGTCGAGGCCCAGTTCCTTCGAAAGATTCATCATCGATTCATAGAGTCGCCCGCCGCCGTAAAGATTTAATTTTACATTCGGGATTTGTTTTCTGACGAGCACCATCGCTTTGATAAGCGTATCTACCCCGAAGTGTTCTTCGAATGATCCGTGGTAAAACAGGTTACAGCCGTTTTCGGGACGAGGCTTTCTGGCAAGGGAAAGCTTGAACATGTCTTCATCCGGGACGTTGAGAATGGTCGTGCATTTTATCCCGTGATTGACACGCTTCAGCAGCTTATCCCTCCAAATATCCGTCACAGTTATGACATGATCGGCAAAGCGGGCGGAGATGCTCTCCAGATGCTTCAGGATGTTTATGATGGGTTTGTCTTCCGGAGCGCCCAGCTTGCGCATGTATAACTCAGGCCCGATATCATGAATGTCGAGAATGACGCCGGCGCCCAGAAGCTTGGGAATCAGGGCCGACAATACAATGATGTCGGGCGGTGACGTGACGTGGACGATGTCATATCTCTTTTGCAGCCCAAAATACGACAAGACAAAGAAGGATTTCAGGCAAAACATGAACAGCCGCAGGAAATAGAGCGCCGCTTTTTGTTCCGAAGTAGGCCTTGACTGAATAAAGTACAGGTTCAAGCCGTCATAGGATTGGATGACTTTCTCATCCTTCGATTCACGCAAACAGATGATATCAACATCAAACCCCTTATTCCGTAGGGCCTTCGCTTCACGGTACAGGATCGCGCTTCCTTTGAATTTCATATAGTAGAGCATACATGCTCGTTTGTTAGTTTTCTTTAATGTGCCCATAAGAGAATTTGCCTTGTAATGAGACTTCCAGAATTTTGCCATATCTTTGGGTAAGACATGCCAATACTGGCCTTCATGTTTCGTTTTGATATAAGTAAGAAATTCCTCGTAATATTGAACAGGGTATTTCTCGTAGTGTGAATTGCCATCGAAGCTGATGTAGTCGGGATGGGTTAAAACAAAGCCCATTCGCCAAGGTCCTGCACCGGATTTTTGCCGGGCGGCCCGTCCTCATGGG
>JQDQ01000106.1 GCA_000747625.2 Smithella sp. SCADC | reverse complement strand
TGCTGCCGTTGATCCAAAAGGTGGAGAACGTTTTATTTTAGAATTGCCTCGCGTGGATACGGAGGTAGTAAATATATTCCTTAAGGAATTATCCGAGGCATATTCAGAGAAAAATATTCTGCTGATTTGGGACCAGGCTGGCTTTCACAAAGCGAAAGATTTACTGATACCGGCAAATATAACCATTGCACAATTGCCGCCCTATTCACCAGAACTTAATCCTGCCGAGCGTTTATGGAGATGGTTAAGGCGGCACGTTTGCCGGAATCGTCTTTTTAAATCTCTGGATGAGCAAGCAGACGCGCTTGCGCAAGCTATAAAAACCTTAACCGCAAAACAGATTGCTTCAATGTGCAATTGTAATTATTTGTTACATGACAACTAGGAATTGATATAATTCAGGAAGCGATAGACAGGGCGGATACGGCGCTTTACAGGGCAAAGGCTAATGGCCGGGATAGAGTGGAATACGAACCGGTGTCCAAGTCATAGCTTTCGCGAATAAAGCCTTTTGGGGGAGTGGACGCCAGTTTTTATTTAATCAACATTATTGCTTGTTTTGGCAGGTTCAGTTTTTGCGGTTTCTTTTGCCGTTGAACTTTCACTGGTTTCTGATTTTTCTTTCTTAGCCGTTGTGTGCGGTTTCTTGCCCTTATAATCTGTCGCGTACCATCCCGTACCTTTTAAGCTAAAAGATGATAGTGACATTAATTTTTGCACCTTGCCTTTGCAGAATTTACAGCTTTTTAATTCCGGGTCGGAAATTCCCTGAAAAGCTTCAAATTGTTTGCCGCATTTATTGCATTTATATTCGTAGATAGGCATGAAAAACATCCTCTCCTCAATTAAATATGTCAAAGTTTTTAAAATTGCTGCTGAAGCAATCCAATACTATTTCCAAATCGTAACCTTTTACAGGTTGCAGAGCCGCTCTGGTCAGGTTGTGTACAATAACTTCTTCTTTTTCCTTATCATCGTTATCAGCATGAAAATCAATCGCGCCGTTGCTGAAACGCAAAACGTGAATCAGTTCATGTACGGCTATGTAAAGCATTAAAGGACACAGTTTGATAAACGGATTGGCCCTTTCCACAGCGTCCAGAATGTTGTTGTCCTGCAAACATATTCTATAAAAATCGAATCCATCTTTACGGCTTTCGTCAAAACCATCCGCCTTTTCATAAGTATATTTGCAAAGATGAGCAAATGTCCCGTCTTTTATCTCCTGCTCGTTCAAATAAGCAAGCGTTTTTACGTCATATTTATTTTTTTTGAATTGTCCCTCACTCAATCTGAACTGACGCGATACCAGGTTCTCGGCATCGTTAAAAGCTTTTTTTGTCATGGGCATTTGTGCCGCGTTAAAATAAAGAGGCATAAAAATCACCAAACAAGTTCTCTTTAAGCTGGCTGTAATATATGTATTTAAACAATTACTGTCAAGATAGGGGTTTTAAGCGATGTGGTATCAGAAGCTTATGGCCAACCCCGCATAAGGTCCGTAAAAATCCATTGTAGCGTATATATCGCTGACGTCGTCAATTTTTAAAGACATTGCCCGGTAGCCACCGTGGATATTTAGAAAGGGAAAGGGAGTTACATTGAAATCCGCCATGGCGTCATAAAAAAAGCTTCCTGAATAGCCCATACCTACGAATTTTGCCCGCGCTTCCAGAATGTTGGCGAGCAGACCGATTTTAGCGCCGAGGCCGATCATAGGAATAGGAACGTGGATATCTTTTTTATTATCGTATACGGATGAATTCATTAGACGTAGTTCATGGTTGCCCACTCCGAAAAAAGCTTCTACGCCGGGGAAATTTTCGTTACTTATTCCAAGATCATTATTCAGATTGATTTCCGTTCCCTCAACTCCGTTGCCGTCTACGCGCAAATCGCCTTTAAACGTGGGAATCCAGTACTCGGCGTGAGCGCCGAATCCCAAAGCATAAACTGAGGGGGTAAAAAATATGGTCATTAAAACAAGTGTTCCCGGTACAGCAAATAAGTTCTTTTCTACTTGCGGATTGTAAACACATCTGAGAACCAAAATTAAATTGACAACTTCGGCGGTCAAGGCGTATATCGTTTTTAAAACGACAAGATCTTTGTATAATTCCTCTACCCGTCATTTCTCGCGTAGGCCGGAATCCAGGAATATTTTAAAATAATGGATATACCCTAAAGGGCACCATGTCCGGCTTTCGTATGACATCGATGTAGATTTTGTGTTATTATGCGAAGCATTAAAGTAGAGATTCCTCGATTTATAAAAAGGTGAATATGGCAAATAAAACTGTTTTGAGAAAAGCAAAAATCAGAATAGGCGTTTTATACGGTGGCCGGTCGGGCGAGCACGACGTTTCGCTTTGCTCCGCCGCTTCGGTTTTTTCCGCCCTTGATCGAAACAAATATTACGTAACGGCCATAGGCATCGACAGAGACGGCCGCTGGTATGTTCAGGACAAGCTGCAAATTATTCCAGATAAAGATTTCGGCAGAAAAATGGCTTTGAAAAAAAGCGGCACGTGGCTGGTCAATCATTTCGAGCAGAAAAACAAACTGCATCTTTACAACCTCAAAAACAAGAATAAAGAAGTGATTGTGGATGTTGTGATTCCCGTGCTTCATGGGACATTCGGCGAAGACGGTACCCTGCAGGGTCTGCTGGAGCTGGCGATGGTTCCTTACGTGGGCGCGGATGTTATCGGTTCGGCTGTAGGTATGGATAAGGACGTTGCCAAGAGATTGCTCAACGAGGCAGGCATTCCGGTTGTTCCTTCTGTAACTGTGAGTAAACAGCAATGGCAGGATAACACGAAAATTATTAGTAAGATCGCGCTAGCTAAACTAGGGCTGCCGCTATTTGTCAAACCGGTTTGCGCTGGCTCTTCCGTCGGCGTGAAGAAGGTGAAGAAAAAAGAATTACTTGCTAAAGCGATGAATTTCGCTTTTCAGTTCGACGCGCGCGTCATGATTGAGAAGGCCGTTGATTGCCGCGAGATCGAATGTGCGGTGTTGGGAAATGAAACTCCCGCAGCATCAATATTGGGCGAGATAATTCCCCATCATGAGTTTTATTCCTATGAAGCCAAGTATCTTGATCCCGAAGGCGCGGCGCTCAAAATTCCGGCACAAGTTAAAGCATCTCTTGCCGATAAAATCAGAGCGACTGCCCTTGAAGGATATATGGCTTTGGGCTGCTCTTCCATGGCGCGGGTTGATTTCTTTCTCGATAAGAAAACCGGCAAATTTTATCTCAACGAAATAAACACGCTGCCCGGCTTCACCAGCATCAGCATGTATCCCAAACTTTGGGAAGCCACCGGTCTCCAATACAGCGACCTTTTGGACAAATTAATTGAGTTAGCCCTCGACCGTCATAAGAAGAAGTTGGAAGTAAAAACGGAAGGGATTTAGTGAGACAAGCTGAAAACGAATCTCGACTTGTCGGGATGAAGTTTGAAGCGTAAGTCGAACTATCCCGCTAGCGTAGCGAGTCGGGATGAGTACATCTGAACATTTTTGAACAGCCAAGAAGCTCCAATTTTTACGAAGGTAGGATTTTAATTGTTGGAATGTGGCTTTAGAATCAAAATCGGTTAGAAGTGATGAGTAAGCATTGGCTGGCGCAACAATCTCGGATGATAATAGCCACCAAGGCCGGTATTCCACAAATGATCGCAGTCCGTGACTTGCGATTTCCCCTTGATACTTTGGGCTTCCTTATAAATGGCAGTGGGCTTGATGGTTCAAAGTTTACGTTGGTTGCCTCCTAGCACCCTCAATCTGGATGGAATATCGAGACTTGTCGCATTGGCAATGGTTGATTCAAAAGTTATGCTCCTCCAACCAACTTTCATGCCTAACCGAGCTGCCACTGCTTTTATGAAAACCAACGGCGAGATTTGGCATCAAGTCATCAGGTCTCTCCCCGAATGGTCTCTAAACGAATGTGAGCGACTTTCACGTTTGTTACTCAGAGAACACAGATCATTTCTTAGCGATTTTGTAAGGGTGCTGCTTGATGAATCGGCCTCTACTTTTCAGCAGCCCCCTTATAATTTCCCACTAAGATTCTCTTCAGGTAAGGTATTCTCTTTTGATCTGCCATATGCGGATATCGACACATCCGAATTTCAAAGACTTTACGGAGGCTTAGAACACCACAAGATAGTCCGTCTGGACTACGAACGAGATCGTTATATGCAGCATCTTTCCCATGACCAGTTAATGAAACGTACTAATGATATCATGCGGAACATTCATCAGATTGATGAGAAAGGTAGAGTATCTTTAGATATCAATGACCCGCGTACCTATTACTGGATGGACAGATTCACTGAAATGCTTCAGGAATCTAAATTTCGGCAGATTCCGTATGAGGTTTTTGGTCGAGCAGCCATCAAAGAATATCCTTGTCCTAAAGACGGAGAACGACCAAGACGCATAGCAAGTTTAATTGCTGCAAATGATATTTTGAAGAAGCCTTATTTGGTTAGATACGGCAAGTATAATCACATTTTTGAGGCCTATAAGTATGGTCGCATACGTCTCGCTGCAGCCACGAGCTATTCTGATACCTCTCTTAACCCAGCTATGCGTGATGAAGAGTTGACTCATAGAATTGAATTAGATACAAGAGTCTTTCGGATAGTTGGGCCAGAGGGGCCCGTACTTAGTGGTCGTTTACCAATTAAACGGACCTTGAACACGAATTTTTATGTTCTCTGCACTTCGTTATGCCTCAAGACGAGGTTATTCCTCGATTTTGAGTCTGATGCGTGTCTGATCATCACTGATCCAGACGCATTCAAAGAGAGGTTGTCACGGGAACTCACACGTGCGTTACCTAGCTTTAAGCAAAAAGCTGAGCGTGTTGAGTACTACGACCCACTCTGTGTTGCTCTTACGGAAATGCGGCCAATATTCTGGAAGCACTTTCGGCATTCATATCAAGAAGAAGTGAGGTTTGCCGCGATTTCTCCTGAACCAACTACAGTTCTGGAACCAGTTTTCGTGAATATAGGCAGTTTGGAGGATATTGCTACACTTATCGATACTAGGCAACAGTGACGTTCTGACGAGTCGTTCCACCGGATCAACGGGATGGGGCGCAAGCCTCCCGGTGACCCAAGTGTTAGCAAATTGTTAGGAATAGAATAATTTATTTTACAGGAGGTAAAATTATGAAACGTCCGGCGTCATTAGTCAACGATATTTCCCCTAAATAAAATCCTTCCAATAAATTATAAATCCCGCATTGACATTTCATCCTCAGTGGTCTATATTACGATATATATCAGTAGAGAGCTTTGCACAACTATACTTCATGTCATTTCGAGGAGCAAAGCGACGAGAAATCTTTCATTTAAATATCTTATAAGATTTCTCCCTTTGGTCGAAATGACAAATTGGTATGCAAAGGTCTCCCCTAAGGAGATTTGTTATGAATACCGCAAAAATTTTTACCAACGGCCGAAGCCAGGCGATCAGACTGCCCAAAGAATATCGTTTCGAGGATGATGAAGTCTATATAAACAAAATCGATGATATTGTTGTTATTATGCCTAAAAATAAAAAAATGGCTTCGCTGATGAACATCATCAATAAATTTACCGATGATTTCATGGAAGAAAGAAATCAACCGGCTGTGCAGGCGCGCGAGAATTTCTAATGAAATATATACTGGATACCAATATCTGTATCTATATCATTAAGAAAAAACCAATATCGGTTCTGTATCGTCTTTCTAAAATCAAAATTAACGACGCCGGTATTTCTTCAATCACGCTCAGCGAACTGGAATATGGGGCGGCAAAGAGTTCCCATCCCGATAGAAACAGGGTGGCTTTAATAGAATTTGCATCTCTTCTGGAAATATATAATTACGATGCCGGCGCTGCCGGCGAGTATGGTATAATCAGGGCCGATCTGGAAAGAAAAGGAAAAGTGATCGGCGCGATGGATATGTTGATCGCTGCTCAGGCAAAATCTTTGAATTTAATTCTCGTAACGAATAATGAAAAAGAATTTAATCGTATTGCAGGTTTAAGAATCGAAAATTGGGTAAAATAGGTGGCTGTTCAAAATAGAATAATTTATTCAGGAGGTAAAATTATGAAGCGTCCGGCGTCGTTAGTCATAGGCATTTTACTTCTTTTATTGGCCTGCGCCCAGTTGTGCCGCTTCTTTCTAAAAATTAATGTTGTTGCCGCAGGAGCAGAAATTCCTCTCTGGCCCAGCGCGATTGCTGCTGTAGTTTTAACCGTGTTGGGTATCTGGTTGCTTAAGGAAAGAAATAAATAAAAAATGTCGGTAACTAAATTTTAGGGAAGATTCTGTTTGCTTTTGTGTACAATGGTTACGTTTGTAATCATTGGTAATCTTTAATGAATTTTCCAGTCAACTGCTCAGTATAAAAAAATAGCTAAGAAATTGAAATTATTAAAATAGACTGGCGGTCAAGTTTTTCTTGACATGCAAGAATAGTTAATCTATACTTATAATGAAGGCGAGTTTTTATCGGACAATTATTGCGTAATTTAAAGAAGTGCCCCCATGTTTTATTGTGAAAAAATCTTTATTGCAAAAATAACAGTTTCCAAATGGACACTAATTAGCCAAATATGTCCCATAAGAAGGACTCTATTTTCGGGCGTTATTTAAATGATCTTAAAAGAGTTTAAACATCAGCTAATTGGGAGTTCACGCCTTTGGCATTTTTCTTGCAAAACCTTATTATTGTGTAGAATACGTAGCCACAAATTTAGGGGTAGTTGTTGAATAAGGTCTTTGAGGTCATCGAATATTAGGTAATTACGAACAGCGAAATGGTGAATTCTGATTTTTGACGAGGGTAGCAAAGATAACTGTTTAAATTAAGAGACAAAATAATGTTTATTAAAACAAGAAATAAAGGAGGTTTTATCG
>JQDQ01000105.1 GCA_000747625.2 Smithella sp. SCADC | reverse complement strand
GTCATTAGCAATGAAACGCAGGGAGTGGTTTCTGGGGCTTTGGAATAAAACATCTCTGTTCCTGCTATCGCTACAACACCTGAGGAACTTATCGTGCCGGTGGTTGTGGCTGGAACAGTAAAATAAGAGGAATTGCTTGTATGAAAGTCGCTAAAGGTCATATTGCCGCTGGTCACTGAGCTGATAAAATAGCTCCAACCAATCGAAACAGAAGATGTGGCGGTGCCGATGCCCAGTAAATGAGCGACCGATGTTCCGGCAGGCAATGCACCTGCAGGATAAGTCTGATCGTTCATCTGAAAGATAATCAAATGATAGTCGTTTTGTCCAATATCAACTGCCGCCGGATCGGTAATATTATCAGTAAATGTTCCAACGATCGTCTTCTTGTCGTCCGAAAGAAATCCCTGGAAAGATTCGTAAATTGTTCCACTCATAACGACACGCCCGGTAGCCTCAGACAAAACAAGGGACACTCCGAGCGCTTTCAGCATATCGGAAGCAGAACCGGCTGGAGAGGTCAAACTGGCAAGTCTTATTGCGCCGCCGGAATCGGTCTGTCCGATCTCACGTTCCCATTGATTTATCTTGCCTACCTGCAATTGATGGTACACGAAGTTCTTATTCCACATATCGTTATTTGTGTAAACAGTACCCGTCTCTTCTTTCTGCATGATGGCCAACTGATAACTGGAATCAGTGCTCATTCCCGTTCCAGCCGGCGATTGATGCGGCGATTGGCGTGATCGCCGCCCGGCTGATTGCGCCTGGCTCGGAGCGGTCGGCCCATGTGTGGCTTCAGGACGTGACGGCCCTGGATGACCTGTTGGGCGCCGACTTTGTGAATCTTTCCCGGGATCGGGTTTACAAGACGGCGGACATGCTTTTGCGGCGCCGGTCAGAGATTGAAGCGCATCTGAGGGGGAGAGAGCAGAGCCTGTTCCAACTGCGGGAGACGCTCATTCTCTATGATCTGACCAACACCTTAAGAGGAAGATCGACGTTCCCTCATCCCTGGAGATGGTCACGGTCAGGGAGGACAAACGCAGGCTGATCCGGGCGGCGCTGATCAATAATCCGGATGCCGGGGAGATCAAGCTCTACTGTCCTGGCCTATCATGTGCTGCACGCCATTCGCTTCAAGTTGGGCAAGCGGGGAATAACGCAAAGCTGGTCCACGATCCGCAAGGGGCTCTCTACACACATGCGCATCACCACCACCATGAAAAGAGACGACGGCAAAATAATCGGTTTTAAAATGATAATGCTCATTCTAGCCAAGTGGTCAAATTCTCCGCGGTTTCACGCTCCGAACGGATTTGATTGGCCGGGAAATTCAGATCAGGATAGCCAATGGCAATTGCAATCATTAAACGCTTGGTTTGCGGTATGCCGGTATGTTCGCGAAACACTTCCGGATATAAGACGCCTTGATCCTCGATGCAGGTACCAAGGCCAAAGTGCATCGCCGCAAGGCAGATGTTCTGCATTACCGCGCCTAGATCAAGCAGTGGTCCTGCTTCTCCCAAAACTTTGTCGCATGTGATGATGATGGCTGCCGGAGCATCGAAAAAACGAAAACCCCGCTCCAACCACCAGGCGCGTTTTTCCGTATCTTCACGCTGGATGTCCATAGCTTTGAACAACTGTTTGGCGAGAGTTATCTGGCGCTGTTTGTAAACACCTTCATTAGGCCAGCTCACCACTAGATGATCCGGTACAATAGGCGCCCCGTTTTTTAGTTTTTCCACGATAGCGGCTCTGAGTTTGTCGAGCTTTTTGCCGCTCACCACCGCAAATTCCCAGGGTTGGGTATTCATGGCCGATGGCGCACGGCAGGCAATATTCAGAATTTCCATAATTGTGTCTTTGGGTACCGGCTTGTTTTTAAATGCCCGGATGCTTCTGCGCTGCTGAATGGCTTCCATCAAATCCATATTGATTGCTCCTCAAATGTTCAAAAAATTAAATAATAAAGCTGCTCTTATTTTCATAATAGCCTGAATAATTGGCGGGAGTGCCTGGAAATCGAACTCAATCCGCTTTTACGATTATATGGTAATGTCAATTAATTAGCAAGAACATGTCTGTCAAGGTAAAAACAAATGTTTGTCTGTGCCTGTAAATTTTCAGGCAAAATAAATTTTTTGCTGTTGTGGATTTCAATTGTTAACTATGATAAATGTATAAAATATTACATCAATATATAAATTTTCCCGATTATCTTAAGGGGGGTATATGAAACGAATTCTTTTTATATCATGTGTATTTTTCGCTTTGACAATTTCTGTTAACGCTGGAGAATTGTATCGTTGTATTGATAGTACAGGTAATTCAGTATTTACAGATAGTCCGCAAGATGGGATGAGAGATTGTGTGTTAGAAGAATCTTATGTACAACCTTCATCGGAAGAGACGGCAGGTGAAAAGGGAAAGGTTGTAGAAAAAGATAAAGTAGTTGAAAGAGAAAAAGTAACATCCGAAGCAAAAGTGAAACGTATAAATGATTGCATTAATTGTTGCAATGACAGGATTCCGGGATGTTATAATTATACTGCTGACAGCAGGCTTTGCGCTGCGGAGAATCAAAATTGTGCTGCCATGTGCAAATCAGAAGGTTCTGCTCCTTCGTCGTGGAGTGACTGCTGGTCTCAGTCTAAAAAATAATTAACATGAATTAATAATGTTAATATCGAATTAAAATATTTTAATGGTAAATTGCTATACTGGTATAAATTTATTGATCCTTTAAATGGAATACGCACTCAATGAATACTCCACTCTTTAATTCTCGTTTTTTGTGCCTATATTTGCGTATTATATACCTTTCAGCCGACTTCAAACATAAATGAAATATTTATTGTAAATTTATTTTAGGGATATTATTTTGCAAATGTTACTATTTTTGAGAATATTTTATGGCTGAGGTTAGAAATGAAAAAATCCATCAAAAAAATAGATAGAGAATTCAGACAACATTGGAAGAATTATGTTATGCAAAGCATCCTTGCCACCACTTTTTCTGTTTTTATAGTTCTTTATTTTCTAAGTGTTGAGTGCCAAGACATCGTGGACAGAAATCTGTGCCAGGACATCGTAGACAAAGTTCTTTGACAATCGAATAGCTATTACGCAATTTCATGAGCATCTAAATTAATTCGGAGCTTGGCTGTACAAGTGGGTTTCGCGTTATGACGATCA
>JQDQ01000104.1 GCA_000747625.2 Smithella sp. SCADC | reverse complement strand
TTTGGATCAACGGCAGCATCATAATTTGCCATATAATCCATACAATAAAAATTATTTACCTGTCGCATCAGAATAGTCTTTCCTGTGTCTTTGAAGTGTATCTTGAATAAAAATCGTGCCCGCTTTATACATCATTCGCACAATATAATCATCCTGATTATTTTTTATGTATCCGGAGAAAACCATAACAGCAAATCCGTGCGTATATATCCAACCTCTCTTTTACAGGGATTTCCTTTCTTTATGCGAAAGCTTTTTGAGGGTTGGTACCTTTACCATCTCTTTGTCCAGTTTTTTAAGCAATTCATTAATTATCACGCTTGCATCGTTGTCTTCGAGGAATATAATCTTGAAAAATTCCTTATGATCCCTGGCATACAAAACATATCCCACGCCGGTATTCAGAAAAGCATTTTTTGTATATTGCCGTGTGACATAGTCATTGAGGAGATCAACGGTCTTTTGCAGTACCGACTTTTTCAGCTCAGCCATTGAATGAAAATGTTCGTAAACAGGTCTCGTTGATGAACTCAGTTTCCTTGCAATTTCTCTGGCACTCAGCTGATTGAACTCCTTTTCCCTGACAATTTTAAGGGAAGAATCAATAATATCTGATTTATTAAAAATCATTTTCGGCGGCATGTAATCTCCAATATGTTTTAAATTACATTTGTAATGTAACACATGTTACTTATAAAGCCCATCTTTTTTAAAAAGTCGCCAAAACCATAAACATCTGGAACCAGTAAGTATTTCGCGAATGTGGTGTTCAAACAAGGATTGAAGTTTTACCACATATATCCCAATTCCAGGGACAGTCGCCGGATATTTTACCGTCTCCGAAACTGAATAAACTGATGAAACAGATTGGTGAGCGATTTGTTTTTTACAACGTCGGCGTTTAGAGCGACCGGAAAGCCCCATGGCTTTTGATTGAAGCTTTTTTGTCGGAATTCAGTTCGCATGAACCGGTCGCCCTTGTTATAAAAACAGGAAAACACGATTTCACAAAACACTGTCGGCTAGTCTTTCTTACCATGTAAAACATAAGATGATACCGGTTCATGGCAATGCATATTGTGGATCATATACCATCGATCAGCGGTGGGCAGATCCCGATTTGGCTCATGCCCCGGCAATTGATGGTTAGGTATTCGAAAGTCAAAAAAGCTCCGCAGAAAAGGGTATGCAACTTAGAGATTATGTCAGCCAAAATTTCAACTCCGTTCTTACTGCACAAAGGTGCCTTGATACACTAAAACCGGAACAATAAATACAAAACAATGCTTAATTAAAATAAACACAATTGATGCCCGGCTCCCTGTCTTTGCAAGGTCTTAATATAAAAGAGATTTTGATAAGATTCAGGTTTTTTTGATTTTTCCCCCTCATCTGCCGAAACAATTGTTGAATTATTTCAAAATTGTTCATGAAAACTTTTCGTCGGTATCGTTTAATCACTAACGATATTTCTCCCGTTAATACAATATCTTAAATTCGACATTTATATAAAAAGCTAAAATATTCTTTTCTTTTTTTGTTTGACAATAATTTTGTTGTACTTAAATTAATAAAGAAGAAAATTTTTCGATCTACCCTTTAGCCTGATCTCAGGAATCTCTTCAAATTTTACGTGATGGAGGTATAGTTATGGAAACAAGAAGAGAAAAGAAAAATATCATTCTTAAAATACCGAGAAGTCAGTTGGTCAACAGGAAGATAAAACAGGTAAATGCAAAGATATGAGTCATGACTCTCTAATATTTGATCCTTCAAGGGTGATAATCACCACAAAGATCCTGTAGCTCTTTTCCAAATTCATCTCCAGTAACATGACTCATTACGTGCACAGCAGTATCTCATTGGTATTAAATTAATCCCGAAACAAAAAGTTGTCAAGAGTGATCTAACTTGCGAAAAATGGCAAGTAGGATTCAAAATAAATTAAAGAACAATCAATTCAATTGAGATTATATACTTATCGCAATAATCAAAAATAGGAGAGAAAATGATGACTCCAAGGATTTATAAAAGATATGTTGTACGTGTTTCCGAAAATGCTTTAATATCACTTATTTTAAGTTCTTTAGAGGCATATTCGGTAAAGAAAAAGGATATAAAAGAGAAGGGTAGGCCAAAATCCCGAATCGAAGTTTATGGGAGTCTTTTTGGACATGAAATAATTATGAAAAATAAGAAAATCATTTATCAGGTGGAAATGGTTCATACGGACACGACCGCCGAGCAGCGACGAAGTTCCGTAGATGAAAACAAGGAAGCAATAGCTCTTAAAGCCGATGTTATTATGTCATTTTGGCCGCATCTTATCTATCTTGGTGATTTTCATTCACATCCGTTTAAAAACGCAAGAGAAGTATTGGAGGATAAAAAATACTTTCTGTCTGAAGACGACCGCGAGTGGCTTAATAATAATTTCTGGAAACAAAAAGGATATCGAGTAGGTATTGTTATGACCATCGCCGCAATGGAAAAAGCCGGGAGAAAAACTGCCGGCTGGGTTGCTACTAATTGCGTAGAGGCAACTTTGGGTAATTATCGAATGTGGTTGGCCGCATATTGCGCTTATTCACAAAAGGGTGCGTATCGATACACCAATGATAATGATATGTCTGTTACATTGGATTGCCCGGCCTTGACAGGGCTCCGGTGGGAGCATGCTGATTTTGGCAGATTCAAGAATGGAAAGTATAAATCATCATAAAGAAACAAGGTGAATTGATTATAAAAGGTCATGAATGAAGTGAAATTGTGGAAAATGTTCCCTCGGTGACAGAATTTCTGAATGCAAATACATGAGAGAGATGAAGGACAAGATTCTTAAAAAACTTGTCTGTCCGATTTGTTCTGTACCCGATAAATCAGACACACACCTCAGTATGGTTACTGATACAAAACCCAACGAATCCCCAACACTTTTTTGTAATAATTGCCAATCGCGTTTCGCGCCCATTGACGCCATCCTTAATTTAGCCGGAGATGTTATCCCTACAACGATACATGTAGTGTCACCCCCGGCGTGGCCAGTTTTCGTTTCCGATGAGAGAGATAAGCCCGATGGTTCTTCATCTGTATCCATGAGACGAGTTCAATGAGATCAGTAACATCGAAAACTTTCATGGGCAACACGGCGCTGATGAGCAACCTAAGCTGCGACAGCGTAATGGCTGGTGCTTTTTCCCCCCAACCGGATTCTCATGTGCCAGAGAAAAAAATGAGCCAGCATGCATGTCAGCATATGGTGTCGCCATCCCGGAAACTTCCTCACCTCGTAGTGATCCATCCCCAGGTCCGATTTGGCTTCCTCAAAACACTGCTCGATGGCCCAGCGAACTCCGGAAAGCCAGACAAAGTTCTTCAGATGAGCGGATCTGCCTGCATTCGAGATGAAGTAGGAATAAGTGGCGCCCTCTCCAAGAGTCCTGCGAACGATCAGCCAGACTGCCCGGTCGGGCTGTCCGTCTTGGGTGAGGACGACCCGGCGTTTCATGAACTCGTAGGTCACTGGCCCCTTCGTCCCCTCGGAGACCGTCCGGCGATACCAGAAGTAGTCGTTCGTTCCCCTGGCGATCTTCTCGAAGGAGACCGGTTTCTTTTCGGTTTCCGAAAGGATGCGTTTCGTCCTCTTCTCCCCGCCATACCGGTAGGTCTTATCCATAGTGGCCGGGGCCTGCAACCAGCAGAGGGTGTCACGGGGAAGCGCAACAAGGTACGTCACCCCGGGAACCCTTTCCACCGCCTCCAGAAACTCCGGGCTGTTCCCGTAAATCGAATCCGCCACCACGTATCGGAAAGGAATCACCCCCTCGCCGACGATCTTCTCCAGCATCTCCACCGCCAACTGCGGTTTCGTCTTGAAAGAACTCTTGGCGGAAAGCCTGCACTTCTCCCTGCGCTCGGTGTAAGCCAACCCGAACCACTTCTCCGGTATGAACAGCCGATTATCCAGAAAACAGTATCCGTGGCGCGAGGCATAGGCCGCATAGACGCCTACCTGGCAGTTCTCCACTTTTCCGACATTGCCGCAGTATTGCCGGGAAACCCCAATGGAGTCATTCCCTTTTTTTACGAAGCCCGATTCGTCGAAAATGAGCACCCCTTCGGTATCCCCCAGATCCTCAGACACCATGCCATGGTATCGGGAAAGAATCCGTTCCTCTTCCCAAACGATATCGCTCAGGAAGTGCTGCATCGCCCGCACCTTGGCGCTCTCCATGTTCAGAGCAATCGGCTCGATGGATTTCCTCTCCAGTTGGCTCATCTGGCCTGCCATGTACTGATAAAAATTCCCCCGCGGTTCCTCACGGGAAAAACAGTCGGCAAACTGGGCATGAAATCCTTTGAACTCCTCCATAAAACGAACAATATCGACTTTATCGATCAACAGTTTCGGGATGGGAAAGCTACCATTATCCACTCGGTTTTCCGGTATCATGGCCTACCTCCTGTCCTTGTTATTGTTAAACAAGTAACTGAGTCAGGCCAATATGTCAACTGTTAATCATGCTATGTATCGTTGTAGGGTTATTAACCCAAGACTTTTTTCTTCCCAGTGCGCTATGGAATTCGAACCGATTGTCACCGCCTATGAAGCAATCTGGCGTCCATGTTTAACGTCTTTCGTGTCAGATTTAGCATGGGAGATGGAAACTTCGAGACAACTAATGGATGTGTCGTCTTACCGCTCTTTGAAAACGGAAGGTTATTTTGTAGGAGCCACGTATTGTCTGGAAGGAAACATCGTTATTAATAGTATTCAAAAATATTTAGAAAAAGCACATGGGATTCACTGGTTCGCTCAGCAGGAGCTTCAAAAGCTTTCGTCTAATGCCGGTTTTACCCGATGGGAACATCAAACATACAGATAAGGGATTGTATTTAAAGTCCAAAAACCGTAAAACATTTTTTATACTTAATTCTTAAAACCTTTTTATTTACTTTATCGTTTTTTTCTTGAAATGTAATCAATAAGTTGTATTATGATCCGCAATAAACTGCGGAGCCTTTCCTGCTCATGGCGAATTTCATCACCAACAATAAAAAAAGTGATCTTAAGAAACGGCTGATTGAATTAATCTCAAAAAGCGAGGAGTTAAAATTTCTCGTCGGCTTTTTTTATTTCTCCGGTATTCGGGAACTCTATTCCGCTCTTCAAAAAAATCCCGAAGTCTCGGTAAAAATTCTCGTCGGCCTGAATGTTGATCGCTTCAATCATGGCCTCATTGAATATGCGGAAACCGATCAATCATCGGATGAAGAGAAAACTTACAAATTTTTTGAATCCATTAAAAAATCTCTCAACACCGAATATTTCGATACCGAAGAGTTTTATCAGCAGGTCCGCTATTTTGTTGACTTGATTAAAAGCGACAAGCTTATCATCCGCAAAACATACGAACCCAATCACGCCAAATTATACATTTTCAAATTGGAACAGGATCAGGTCGGGAAAAATACCTTGTTCATCACCGGTTCCAGTAATTTGACGCAGGCGGGGCTTTCCACGCAAAATGAATTTAATGTGGAAATCAGCGATTACGGTTTTGAAGATGCCGAGGAGTATTTCGATAATCTCTGGCGTCAGGCAACCAGCATCACCGAACATGAAGAAACAAAAAAGAGGCTGATTGAAGTCATAGAAAGAGAAACGCTTATCAAAGATGTTTCTCCTTTTGAAGCGTTTTGCCTGATCCTGAAAACATATCTTGATGCCTTTGATCAGAAAAAAGTGGGTGATTCGATTATCACACTCATGGAAAAAAACGGCTACAAACCCTATCAGTACCAGATGGATGCTGTTAAACAGGCACTGAAAATTATTGACGATTACAACGGTGTCATCATTGCCGACGTTGTGGGACTGGGCAAAACAATCATCGCCTGCGCCGTGGCCAAGCAACTGGGCAAGCGCGGCATCGTTATTTGCCCGCCCGGTCTGGTCGGCGATAGAAATCTGAATTCCGGCTGGAAAAAATACGTTGAGCAATTTAAACTCAACGATTGGGAAGTTCGCTCACTGGGCGATCTGGAAAACACGCTGGATTTGGTTAAAAAACTGGACGACATTGAAGTCGTCATTATTGACGAGGCGCATCGTTTCCGCAATCAGGATACCCAGGATTACGACCTGCTGAAAAATATCTGCCGCGAAAAAACAGTCATTCTTCTCACCGCCACGCCTTTTAACAACAGACCGGCGGATATTCTGTCTTTGCTTAGCTTGTTTATCATTCCCAAACAGTCAACCATAACGCTGGACAGCAATCTGGTGGATCAGTTCAGGGGATTTAAAGGTATTTTCGACCGTTTAGGTTACATCAAGAAATATCATAATTCCACTGACGAGACAAAGCGCCAGAGAGCGCAAAACAATTACAAAGGATTATTCGGCGAAGAAAAATTTGACATGAAGAATGTCACCAGGCGATCTCACTATCTGGCAAAACAGATTCGCAATGTCATCGAACCGGTTACGATCCGGCGCAACCGGTTGGATCTCACCGGCAATCCTTACTATAAAGACGAAGTTACGCAGATTTCCAAATGCGCCGATCCGAAGGAATGGTTTTACGAATTGTCCAAAGAGCAGTCGGAATTTTACAGCCGGGTCATTGAACATTATTTTGGCGACATAGATAACGGTGGCCGCTTTAAAGGCGCGATTTACAGACCGTTTGAATATAAGGAAGGGAAAACAGAAAAACTTGATGAGAAAGGCAATAGACAATATATCCAACAGCGCAACTTGTTTGATTTCATGCGCCGTATTCTGGTCAAGCGTTTCGAGAGTTCATTTGGTTCATTTAAACAAAGCATTATCAACTTTCAGCGTATTACCACTACCGCGCAGGATTTCATTAAAAGAACACAGGAATACATTCTTGATCGGGCATTACTGGAGCGGATATATCAAGCCAATGATGATGAAATCGAAAAACAGTTGCAGGAATATGAAGAAAAAATCAACAAGGGCGAATATCCGAAAAATCACGAACGCTACAAACTGAAGGATTTTAAAGAAAGAGATAAATTCGAAGCCGATATTCAATCCGACTTGGATTTGTTCGCGGAAATCCTGGAAGAATTGGACAAATTGGAACTGGTCAAGAATGATCCTAAAACCGCCTGCCTGATTCAAAATATCACGAAGCAACTGAACGCAAAACCAAACTCCGGCGAGCCCCGGCGCAAGATTATTATCTTTTCCGAATACGTGGACACGGTTTTGTATCTGAAAAAAGAAATGACAAAACGCTTCGGAGAAAAAATGCTGGTTGTTGCCGGTGATTTATCTGCCGCAAAGATAGGGCAGATTAACAAAAATTTCGATGCTTCCTATGCCGGACAAGAGAACCATTATGACATTTTGCTGACCTCGGACAAAATATCGGAAGGTTTCAACCTCAACCGCGCCGGCATGGTCATCAATTATGATATACCCTGGAATCCGGTTCGCGTGATTCAGCGCGTGGGACGCATCAACCGCATCAGCAAAAAGGTGTTTGACGAACTCTATATCGTCAATTTCTTCCCGACGGAACAGGGCGCCGAGTTGGTCAAGTCACGCGAGATTGCCGCAAACAAAATGTTTCTGATTCACAGCGCCCTGGGCGAGGATGCCAAAATATTTGACGTGGCTGAAGAGCCGACACCCGCAGGATTGTATAAACGCATTCAGCAGAATCCCGATGAACTGGAAGAAGAAAGCTTTTACAATAAAGCGCTCAGAGAACTGATCAGGATTAAAAAAGAACATCCGGAAATTCTGAATAACCTCGAAAATTATCCGCCGCGCGTGAAAGTTGCCAAACAGTTTACCGAAAACGAATTGCTGGTCTTTTTTAAAAAAGGCAGAATGTATGTTTCCTCTCTGCCTTACACCGAAGACAAACCAACACCGGAATCGAAATCTTTTGAGGATGTGTTTGACAAAGTCAGGTGCGCGCCGGAAGAAAAAGCACTGCCGCTCAGTGAGAATTTCTGGCCGGCCTACGAGGCTGTCAAAAATCACAAGCCTTACATGCCCGGCGCGACCAGCGAACAAAGCCTGGAACAACGCGCCCTCATTAAGCTGAATAATCTGATTAACAACGTGCAGACGCCGGAACTGATGCCTTATAAAGATTTTCTCCGCACTCTTCGGGAAGATATTCTTCATTACGGCACACAGTCGGAATACGCTCTGCGCCGGATCAGTAATTTCTCCGGCGATGAAAAAAGAATCGGCGGCGTTGACGAGATTAGACAACTGCAAAAAAAACTGGGCCGGGACTATCTGGCCAAGGCGATTGCGGGTCAAAAGAAACTGCAAAAAGACATCATCATTGCGATTGAGAACCGGAAATGAAACAGAGGATATTTATCAGTTGCGTACAAAAATAATTTGCTCAAGAGCGTCAGGCGCTAAAGGCATACATTTTGGGCGATGCTTTGCTGAGCCGCTTTATCTGACAAAATATATAGAACGGATGGGCACCGGCACAGGCGACATGATTGCACATTGCCGCAGGGCCGGATTGCCGGCGCCTGTGTTCGCTCTGACTGACGGCTTTTTTGTTACCATCCGGCGTAAACCACAACTGGCTTTCGAAACGGTCGGCGGCCAGAGAGAGGAACCAAGTCGGAACCAGGAGGGGACCAGGTCGGGACTAAGTCGGGATCAGGTCGAAATACTTCATAAGTGCATAGAATCTCAATCAATAACTGACCTCATGGAGATTGCCGGAAGAACAAACAGGACCAAGTTCAGGGACCAGGTCTTAAAGCCTCTTCTGGAAGAAGGTCTTCTCATTATGACCATACCGGATAAGCCGACAAGCAGTATTCAGAAATACCGGCTTACGGAAAAAGGCAACGCTGTTCTTACCAATCTCCAAAAGAAAGACGTTAACAAATGACCAACGAAGCCAAACCGATACTTGAAGACATTATCAGCAATTTTGCGCCGGGAAAATTTATTCACTTCTTCCGCGCCAAAAGCAGGCAATTTAAAGAACTCAAAGAAAATCTGGCCTATTACCATGACGACGATTTTGCCGAAGGCCAGAAGCTGGGTGAAATCAAATTTGACGGCGGCGATGCGCTGGTTGTCTGCGCCTTTGCCGCGCAAAAGCCGCTGACCGAGCGCTCCGGCAAAAAAGCGCAATACGATAAAGCCAAAAAGATACTCAAAGAACAGCAGATTTACACCGCGGGCATTTTTATCTTTTACGATGCGGAGGGCAACTTCCGCTTTTCGCTGGTCTATCCCGAATTCACCGAAGACAAAAAGAAATGGTCTAATTTCCGCCGTTTCACGTATTTTGTCAGCAAGGAATTTACCAACAAGACATTTTTAAAACGAATCGGCGAAAGCGATTTTGCAACGCTGGAAAAAGTCAAGGAAGCCTTTGCCATAGGCCCGGTCACGGATTTATTCTATAAGGAATTCTTTGTCGAA
>JQDQ01000103.1 GCA_000747625.2 Smithella sp. SCADC | reverse complement strand
CCTCTTGTTCTTTTGTTTCATCTTTTAGGTGAGATTATATCTCATCGAAACTCAATAACAAAGAGGGTTCTTCTGTTTTTTTATAGACCAATCTCTATTTTAGGGTGATTATAGAAATATTTCTTGACAATTGCTAATCTCACCGTTAAATAAATAAAAAGCCCCAAAGAGTTAAAATTAAAGAAAGGAGGTGCAATAACTTAAAATAGAGGGCTTTTATAAGTATAATTAAATTTCACTAAATAAAGGAGAATTTAAATGAAAAAAAGTTTAATTCGTGTATTAGTGGCAATGTTAATGGTAGTAGTTAGCGCTCCCTTTGTTTTTGCAGCTCCAGAAGCGGCTGCAGGAACTGTTGATTACACAAAAGCGATCATTGTCGGAATGTCTTTATTGGTTGCTGGTCTTGCAATAGCATTTGGTACTCTGGGAACCGGTTTAGGAATGGGCAACGGATTAAATGGTGCAACAAATGCTGTTGGAAGAAATCCGGAAGCTCAAGGCAAAATTCTTTTAACCATGATGGTAGGTCTGGCTATGATTGAATCTCTGGCCATTTACGCGTTGGTTATCGCGTTGATCGTGCTTTATGCAAATCCGCTTTTGAAGTATCTAGGCTAAAGATTATTGCTATTATCATAGGGAGGGGGAGCGTACATCGACTTTCTCTCCCTTTTTTAGTTCACCTCAAATTCCCGTAGGGGGTTAATGACACCTCATTTTCAAAATCTAATCTAATACCATAATTATTTAATTTACGAGGACGAAGTTATTCCCAAAAATAGAGATTGCTTTTTTTAAGAATTCAAAATTCATAAATTTGGGGATTTGGGGATAAGTCGAGCTGAAATTTCGGTTGTTAAATGTCGGCCAAACTTCATTGCTGTAATATATTCACTGTCCAGCAAAACTCGCCTGATTGTTTTCCCTTGGGGCATGGAAACAAAAGCTTTTCTGATTATATCTGCTCTGCCACCCACATCATTGCCTTCTTTAAATTCATAGGCAACGACTGTCCCAACTTCTTTGATTGTCGCCACGACTGGTCAATATCCCTTGTAACCAAGATAGGTCCTATGTGTTTCTCTCTTGCCCGCCTCGATTATGGCCGGATCAACTATTAGGGTGTAATCGTTTCCTCTATCCCGGCGCATTATCTCGCAAAATAATCTCTCGTTGACTCTCTCCAACGCCGCTACCCCGCTTCGCCCGCCCATCCGCCTCAACCAGTCACCCATTGCCGATACACCCGGTATTCCCGTAAGTCCGCTAACCTTTCTTAAAGGGGCATCGCCTCTAATCTCCCGTACATCTTCTATGGATTCCGCATACAAAGCCAAACCGCTTCTTGACGTAATACGCTCTTGTCCCCTTTTTAACTTGAATGGCAACGCGCTCTGTTGTATCATCTCCTGAACCCTCCTCTTGTTCTTTTGTTTCATCTTTCAGGTGAGATTATATCTCATCGAAACTCAATAACAAAGAGGGTTCTTCTGTTTTTTTATAGACCAATCTCTATTTTAGGGAATTATACTCCTCAAAATAGTATAATTATAAGGATTTTTATTATTCCTT
>JQDQ01000102.1 GCA_000747625.2 Smithella sp. SCADC | reverse complement strand
CCGGCGAGGCAATCGTCGGCAGGACACCTTCTTTTGTGAAGAAGATGAATTATTAATCCATCGGCATGAGCAGACGGGCAGGCCGTTGGGGAATATTCATTTTATTAAGCGGCTGGAGAGTAAGCTAGAGAGGATTTTAGTTCCAAGAAAAGGCGGAAGGCCGAGGAAGAATAATAACTAGCATGGTGTCCCCTGATTTCTGGTCGCAGATGACCTCGCGTGACCTTCAGGTTATTTAGGTTATTATACATAGCGTCTTAAATAATTGCGCATAATCGGCGCAACTGGAGATAGGGTTGGAACCACTTTGCAAATTGTATTCGAATAACAGTAACCAGCTTCTGAAGAGTCTGGAAATAGATATTGTGCGTGCACAGACGGCGGGTCAATTTCCAAACCCGTTCCACCGGGTTCAGGTCGGGACTGTAGGGTGGCAGGAAATCCAGCCGCAAGACACGACGATGTTTGCTGAGCCAGGGGCGCAGGGCTCGTGCATGATGCCAACGGGCATTGTCGAGTACCACCACCATCTTGCATCCATGACGTCTCCGGCGCAACAAATGACTCAAGAAGACTTGAAAACTTTGCGTGTCGAAGGTTTCTGCTGGTATCGTCACCATTCGACCATCGACCGGACAAACTGCACCAAAAATAGCCATCTGTTTGCGAGTAGGAGCATGCAACACCACGGGATCCAAATTTTCTGGAGGAATCCACATGGCACAGCGTGAACCCTGTTGCTGAAAATGGCATTCGTCCTCGCACCACAGGTCAATATCCTTTCTTTTTGCCAACCGGCGCAGTTTTTTTATATGCCCGCTGGAGCGCAGGGTCAGCCTGGGCAATAACTGGACGTGGTTTACGCCGACGAAAACCAAGCACTCGGAAAAAACGTTGACACTGACGCACGCCCAGTCGCACGTCGTACTTGACGGCCAGGTGGTGGGAGAGCAGTTTTCCATCCCAAAGATTCTGCTCATATCCAAGATCTCGCGGCAATTGGCGAAGGTCTTCATTAATCTTGCGATTTATCCGTTCGTCAATTGTGGTCGGTCGTCCCTTTCGTTCTTTATCTTCCAAACCGGCAAAACCGCTTTGCTCGAAACGTTTGATCCAATATTGAATGGTGCGCGGACTGTGTCCCAAAAGATCCGCTACTTCGTAACAGGACTTGCCTGCACATACCAACAGCACGCCATGCAATCGGTGATTGTAGCGCGCTTCTTCTGTACGAACAATTTCTTGTTGAAGAGCTATTTTCATGATCTCGGCATCTTGTACTTTAAGCTTGCGCATGGTTCGCCTCCTTGAATTTTCTCAAGGATAACACAAATGCATGCTATGCGCAATTATTTATGCCGCTATGTATAGGTTACGCATGCCGGATGATTGCTCCAGCAACCCGGTATGACATAGAATGTCCCCCGCTGGCGGGGGCAGGGGGTGGACATTTTATTGCCTATGTAATGTTCAGCGAGTTGCAGGCCGGAAGTTTTTTATCCACCTCCGTCACTGCATGACACCTCTCGGAAATTCTCCCGACTTCGCGCCAGCGCACAGTCCAGCGAATGCCGGGGAGGGGATATGGGCGCGTTCCTCCTGCATGCCGCTTCGTTATCCTTTGAGAGCGAAATGATCTAAAACTCAAAAAGATGTTCCACGACAAGTTTTTCTTCCATCCTTGTGTTGGCTTCATTTAGCTTTTCCGGCGAGGAATACACGGCGACTGCCGCTGATTTTACCGCCCGGGAAAAATAATCTGCCAAAGTATTTTTTAATTTTTGCGGAGTAGCGGACAAAATATCATCTCTGAATTTCCGGCGCATATCGTCATTAATCCCGGCGAAACTACGTATCAAGGCTACGTGTCCGCGTCCCGCCGGATCTAATGGTCTATCCAGCATACCAATCGTACTGATGATTGCCTTTTCCATTTCTTCTAATGGAATTTCATTTTGAGAATAGAACGCTTGCGCGTCTTTGAATACCTGCAGTGTTTCCACAATATGCGGGTCGCGATAAGAAAGAAAAGAAAACAGGCCCAGCGTTGAATCGAAAGAAGACATTCCGCCGTAAGCTCCACCCTGCACACGAATATGTTTGTAAAGATAACTGTTGGATAGTTCTTTGGCGGAAATCATCAGCAGAGCGGAAGCTGGATCAATATAAGCCGGCGCTTTCAAAACATAGGCAACGTAAGATACCTGCGCGGGTATGGAAATGCCGGCAAAAACAGGAGGCAAACTTGGTTTTGTTGTTGTTTGCATCGGTGCTGCTTTCGAAATCTTATCCAGAAGTCGTACAATATTTTCTTCTACAATCTTCAGTCCGTTAGTTTCGGCAGTTATATTTATGATCAGGTTGCCCTTGTTAAATAAAATTTTTCGTAATGCTTCCAGTTTTTCGCGCAAATCTTGTCTGGTTGATTCGAAATCGTTGGCCTGGTTTTGCACGAATTTCAGTTGCGTGCGGCCATGCCATTGTTCATCCCGATAAGCGGGGATGCTAAGCGCGGCGCCTGCCGCCATTTTAGCAAAAATATGTCCTGAAGGTACAATAGCCGACTGCAGATTATTTTTTCTCTCGGAGATTAAATCACGCATCCGCGCATAAGCGCTCAAATCTCCGGCGCAGATAATATCGCTCACAATATTTATTGCTTCCGGTAGATTGCGGTAAAGCGCGCTAAAGGAGAAAACCATTTTTTGCCAGGTCGTGCCGGCATCCGCGGAAAAGCCCGTAGCCAGATCATAGCCGAAACCGCCCATCGTGAGGGCGATGCGCTTGGCCATCTCCTCATAAGTAAAACCGGCGGCGCCCATTCCGGTAATGATTTTACCCATAAGTGGAAGATAAGGCTGAAGCTCTTCCGGCACATGCGCTATATCAAAGGCCAAATCAACATAAGCGATGCCGTTGGTAAAGAGATCATGTTCCAGAGCGGGCACTCCTCCGATTAGAGAATTTTGCGAGGGAATGATTTCTATTGATTGCTGAATATCTTCGAGCTTTAATTTTGGTATTGTTGCCGCGTCTTCCGGCGAATCCGGCTCCGCTTGAAATTTCTTCAACTGGGCTGCCTGAGTGTTTATTTCCATCAACTTGCTTTTGGTCAACGATGACTTCAATTTGGCCATCTTATCCTGAAGGGCTTTTTCTTTCTTTTCGTTGAAATCGGAATCCGGCTCCATAATCGCCAGGATGCGATGAGGATTATCCAAAAACCAAAGCTTGGTCATCTTTTGGAATATTTGAGGATCTGCCGCCCAAAGTTGGCGGATATTTTCAATTATCCGGGGGAAATCCAATCCGATTAAAGGATCTCCGTCATAGAGCCATGTTTGAAAGATGCCGCCCATCAACGCAATGCCGTAAGGATAAGAGCCGCGAACTATTTCTTTGCCATGAAATTCAACTTGATGCAGGACACCTTCTATCAGTTCCTTATCAAAGCCATTGTCTACAACATTTTTTATTGTATCAAAAATCAGATGTTCGATCTTTTGCGCATCCGCACTTTGCGTGTTTCTCAAACCCGCGCAAAACATTAATTGCTTCAAATCAGCTTCAATACCGCTTATCGGGGTGAGGTCTTCACCCAAGCCGGAATCAATCAAAGCTTTGCGCAAGGGACTGGCCGCGCTGCCCACAAGAAGGGCGGAGATTATTTCCAGAATAAGCGAAGTTTCATGGTCGGTGTTATCGGACATCATCCAGGCGATATTTACCATCGTTTTATGCTCGAGTGGTTCATCTTTTCCTATGGGGTAGAAGCTCCGGATAATGCGGGGCGCTGTCAAACGTTTCTGACTTTTGATGGAAGAATCTATTTCCACGCGATCAAAACCAGAGAGCATTTCGGAAAGAAATGCAAGATGCTCGGAGGTGGTAATATCACCGTAAATTAAAAACCGGGCGTTGGCCGGCGAATAATAGGTGCGATGAAATTCACAAAACTGTTCGTAAGTGAGCGTGGGAATCACGTCGGGATCACCGCCGGAATCAAAAGCGTAAATACTATCGGGGTAGATATTCTCCTGGATAACTTTATACATCAGCGAGTCAGGAGATGAGTAGGCCCCTTTCATTTCGTTGTAAACTATGCCGGAAATGACCAGGTCGCTTTCTAAATCATCCGGCACGGAAAGCTCGAGGTGGTGACCTTCCTGAAAAAAAGTTTCCTTAAGCAGCCGCGGATGAAGCACCAAATCCGTGTAAACACGGGCCAGATTGAAATAATCAGTTTTTATTTGACTGGCAACCGGATAAACTGTTTTATCAGGGTAGGTGAAAGCGTTGATAAAAGTTTGCAACGTCGAACGCATCAACTCTTTAAAAACGTCTTTCAGCGGATATTTTTCTGAGCCCGCCAGAACGGAATGTTCCAGTATGTGCGGCAGTCCCGTCGAATCAGCCGGCGGAGTGCGAAACCCAATCGCGTATAAATTTTCACGATCGAATGAGTGCAGGTGCAGAACCTTGGCGCCGGTCTTTTTGTGTTCGATTTCGTATGCGGTAACTCGTATTGCGGGAAATTCTGCCACGCGCAAAACTTTAAATCCATGTAGTTCATCACCGGCTTGCAGCGTTGGCTGGGGTGACTTTGATTGATCGGACATTTAACAATGCTCCTCTAATTATTTTACTAGGTGATGATTCCTCTGCCAGTCAGCAGTGAAGAGATGACCGCCCAGATTAAAATTGCCGCCGTAAGTAAGATACAGGCGAAAGCCAAAAGTTTGCTCCATGCACTTTCCGGTTTATTATCGTTGTAACCCATAAGGAAGGACAAAGCGATCCCTGATAACAGCCCG
>JQDQ01000101.1 GCA_000747625.2 Smithella sp. SCADC | reverse complement strand
CGCAAGGTTGTGCAGGATCTGCGTGATAAAATTGTCAATGCCAAAAAAAAGCAATCGGCGGAATCTTGCCCTGACGCGGTAACCGTCGCTCAAGAGGTAGAAAAATCAATCAAAGGGTTATATCGCTACAGCCTTCGCCGCGTGGTCAACGCAACCGGCGTCATCCTGCATACCAACCTGGGCCGCGCGCCGCTCTGCCCTGAAGCCCTGCAGAGAATTATGGAAGTAGGGAAAAGCTATTCCAATCTGGAATTTGATTTAGTCAAAGGTGAACGCGGCCAACGCTACGATCACGTTAGTTCATTGATCTGCGCCCTTACCGGGGCCGAAGACGCTTTAATCGTCAACAACAATGCCGCTGCTGTTTTGCTGGTGCTCAATACTCTGGCCGATAAAAAAGAGGCAATCGTATCGCGGGGCGAACTCATCGAAATCGGCGGAGAATTCCGCATCCCGGAAATAATGAAAAAAAGCGCTTCCAAACTTCGCGAAGTGGGAACCACCAACCGTACGCGTCTCGGCGACTACGAAAAAGCCGTCAATGACAAAACGGGCCTGATTATGAAAGTACACACCAGCAACTTCCGCATTGTCGGCTTTACCGAAGAAGCGGATATCGAATCTCTGGTGGCCTTGGGAAAAAGCCGTGGCATTCCGGTTATGGATGATCTGGGCAGCGGCTGTCTTATAGATTTAGACCAATACGGCCTTCAGCGTGAACCCACTGTTCGCGAAACGCTGGCTACAGGAATTGACGTGGTCACCTTCAGCGGCGATAAACTGCTGGGCGGACCGCAAGCGGGAATCATCGTCGGCAAAAAAGAAGTTTTAGCAAAAATCAAAAAGAATCCCTTGAACCGCGCGCTGCGCATTGATAAATTTACGCTGGCCGCGCTGGAAGCTACCCTGATGCATTATCTCAATCCTGCCCAGGCAGTAAAAAAATTAAGGGCGTTGAAGGCATTGACTGAACCTGTCACCGCGGTTAAAAAACATGCCGAAAAACTAATCACTAAATTGCAGGAAGAAAATTTCGACTCGCTAAAATTTTCACTGCAGGAAGATTTCGCGGCAGCCGGCGGCGGTTCTTTACCTACACAAAAAATCCCAACTGTCTTAGTTGCCGTCAAAAACAAAAAAATGACCGCCAGCAAAATGGAAGAAAAGCTGCGCCAGATCGAAGTGCCGGTAATCGTACGCGTAGATAAAGACGAAATCCTGCTTGATTTACGGACTGTGGCTGAAGATGATTTCCTCCTCATCATTGAAGGGTTAAAACAAATAAACACCTAACAATGTCATTCCTCGCGAAGGCGGGAATCCAGAAAAAAACAAGTTGCACGCCTCTCGCATACTTTAGATTCCACGTAACTCTATCGTTGGGTTTTGCCGCTTCAGTTCACTAATAAGCTCGTGCATCCCGTTAAGCCTGCCGTCCACTCGGAACCGCCCATTCCGATGACGAACTACATATGTGGACATCTGTGACATCTCAGATGGTGCGATAGACAGAATGTCTAACACTGCGATTCTCACTTTGCGAAGAGGCCCTATAAACTCGACGTAACCGTCCTCTGCAAGACGAGCTTCAATAGCAAATCCGCCAAATACCCAGCCATTGCCCACTGCGGCAACGATTAGAAACAGAAAAATGAATGGCGGCGGCTCTGAATTTACTCCTCTGCTGAGTCCCCACACCAATCCAACAAACCCGACTGCTCCGAGAATAGCCATGATGATCAGCGGTAACATTACTACTTTCGGACGATAGTGTTTATATATTCTCATCTTTCCGTTTCCCACTTTTCGCCTAAAAATTAATATACCCGATGGGCTTTTTAAAAATATTGTGTAATATTACTTTATTTCATTAAAAGTGTAAATAGAAAAA
>JQDQ01000100.1 GCA_000747625.2 Smithella sp. SCADC | reverse complement strand
GTACGGGAGATTAGAGGCGCTGCCCCTTTAAGAAAGGTTAGCGGACTTACGGGAATACCGGGTGTATCGGCAATGGGTGACTGGTTGAGGCGGATGGGCGGGCGAAGCGGGGTAGCGGCGTTGGCGAGAGTCAACGAAAGATTATTTTGCGAGATAATGCGCCGGGATAGAGGAAACGATTACACCCTAATAGTTGATCCGGCCCTAATCGAGGCGGGCAAGAGAGAAACACATAGGACCTATCTTGGTTACAAGGGATATCGGCCAGTCGTGGCGACCATCAAAGAAGTTGGGACAGTCGTTGCCTATGAATTTAAAGAAGGAACATGGAAGCCATTTCGAACAAGAGACGGCGTTATGACGGACAGAGAGATAGCCCAGACAATCCATATTACGGAAAAAGGCAAAGAATCCTTCCGGCTCATCGTTTTGCGGTGGCGGGAGAACCAGGGTGAACTTTTCCGGAACAATTATCGCTATCATTGTTTGGCGACCAACATGCTTGAACAGAGCAATGCGGAAATGGTCTGGACATATAATGAAAGAGCATCCATATCGAACATGGTCGGATGACCATGTTGAAGATTGCCGCCGGAGTTGAAAAATACCTGATGTTTTTGTCAATGAGGAAACGTAATTACGAGTTGATGCTGGAATAAACAAAAAACAGTTGTTGAAAAACAAGGAGATTAAAGATGGAGGGATTGGTGTGTGTTCCGCAACCGATTTTTTATCGGCAAAGCTTCATTTTAGACACAATATTCTCCGAATAAAGAGCTTGGCCGACATTTAACAACCGAAATTTCAGCTCGACTTATCCCCAAATCCCCAAATTTATGAATTTTGAATTCTTAAAAAAAGCAATCTCTATTTTTGGGGTATAACAGGCAACTTGATTTTATTTCTCAAGCAGGATAATATTTATAAAATGAAAAAATTAACGAAAAAACAAAATAAAGTTGCACGCTTGATTCAAAAAGACATGGCAGTTGTTAAATACCCGTTTGATGAAACAGGTGAATCTTGCGGATTAAGCGGCAAAGAAGTCCTGAATATTACAAAAGAATTTCTGAATAAAAAAATTATTCGCAGATTCGGCGCAATACTTCGTCATCAAAAAGCAGGATACATAAAAAACGTATTAGTAGTATGGTCAGTACCTCCCAGAGATATAGAACAAACAGGTAATATTCTATCTTCATATAGCTTTGTCTCCCATTGTTATGAAAGAAATCCCGCCTTTAAAGAAAAGTATAACCTTTTTACGATGATTCATTTTAAAGACGAAAACATTTTACCGCTGATTCGTGATATGGTAGCTGCAATAGGAATCGATGATTATCTAATATTGGAAAGCATCAAGGAATACAAAAAAAAATCTCCGGAGTACTTCTCGTGAGTAAAACCAGATCAAATTATTTTCCCCAGGCATGCAAGGTAATTCCCGGCGGAGTTAATTCTCCGGTGCGAGCCTGGAAATCGGTGGGCGGCAGACCTGTTTTTGTAAGCCATGCAAAAGGGAGCAAAATTTTTGACGTATCGGGTAAAGAATATATTGATTATGTTCTTTCCTGGGGACCTTTGATTCTGGGACACGCCCATTCGAAAGTAACCGCAGATGTTTGTAACAAAGCCAAAAAAGGGACCAGTTTCGGCGCGCCGACTCCCGCAGAAACGCAAATGGCAAAATTAATTTCCGAGGCCATTCCCTCGATGGAACTTATACGTATGACCTCCTCCGGTACGGAAGCAACTATGACCGCAATCCGTCTGGCGCGTGGCTTTACCGGCCGGGATATGATCGCCAAATTTGACGGATGTTACCACGGACACAGTGACTCACTTTTGATTAAAGCCGGATCAGGTGTGGCAACTTTCGGTATACCTGGTTCTCCCGGCATTCCGGCAGATCTCGCCAGATTGACGCTAAGCTTACCGTACAATGATATTGATACACTTCAAAAAGCAATAGAGACCTATGGCTCGCGGCTCGCGGCAATAATCGTTGAACCTGTGGCGGGCAACATGGGTGTTGTTCCACCGCGGAATGGATTCCTGGATAAACTCAGAAAGCTTACAGCACAATACAGCATAGTTTTAATCTTTGACGAAGTCATCACCGGCTTTCGCTTTACCTTCGGCGGTTATCAGAATTTAACAGAAGTTAAACCGGACTTGACTTGCCTGGGTAAAATCATCGGCGGAGGACTGCCGGTTGGCGCTATTGGCGGTAGAAAAGAAATAATGGAAAAGCTGGCCCCCACCGGAGATATTTATCAGGCGGGAACTCTTTCCGGAAATCCTCTGGCCATGAGCGCCGGGTTAACCACTCTCAATATTCTTAAAACGAAAAAAAACTCTTTTTTAAAATTGGATGAAAAAACCAACAGGCTCTGCAAGGAAATGCAAGACCTGTTTTCAGCCAAGGGCATTGCCGTTTGTATAAACTGTGTTTATTCCATGTTCACTATTTTCTTCCAGACGGGTCCTGTGTACGATTTAGATACTGCTCAAAAATCTGATACGATGATGTTCGCCCGTTTTTTTCACGGTATGTTGAAAAACGGCATCTGGTTGGCGCCATCTCAATTTGAAGCAGGATTTTTATCTTTTGCTCATACTCAAAAAGATATAGATAAAACAATCGATAGCTGTTCCAAAACATTAAGAAATCTGTGAACGACGCATTGACAACCTTAAATCAATCCTGTAATAGTTTCATCATAAAAATTTTCAAAAATATTCTTATGAGGAAATGATTTATGAAACGAACTTTAACGGCTCAATCTTTTTTCGCGGGGAAAAATAAAATTGCCGTTGTCGGTCTTGGCTATGTGGGGTTGCCTTTGGCGGCTCATTTATCACGTCATTTTACGGTTGTCGGATTTGATATCAACGAAGAGATCGTGTCTGAATTGAAAAAAGGACACGACCGGACCATGGAGTTGTCCGATGCTGAATTAAAAAAATCAAAAATTCATTTTACTTCCAAACAGTCCGATCTTTCCGTAAGCAAACTTTTTATCGTTGCTGTTCCCACACCGGTTGACCATTTTCATGTTCCGGATCTCGGCGCGATCGAAAATGCATCGTCCATTATCGGAAGACAGATGTCTCCAGGTTCATGCGTGGTCTATGAATCAACTGTCTATCCGGGCGTAACAGAAGATATTTGCGTTCCAATACTTGCGCGGGAATCCAAATTGAAATTCGGCAGAGATTTTACTGTGGGCTATTCCCCCGAACGAATCAATCCCGGCGATAAAGTCCATACCGTCAGCAATACAATAAAAATAATCTCCGCTTCAGATACTGCTACCTTGAATTTACTTGAAGGAATCTATGGCGCCGTTGTCAAAGTCAATCTGCATCGTGTCTCGTCAATAAAGGTTGCCGAAGCGGCAAAAGTTATTGAAAATACGCAACGTGATATTAATATAGCGCTGATGAACGAACTGGCCATTATCTTTAATCGAATGGGAATAGACACACTGGAAGTTTTAGAGGCAGCCGGAACAAAATGGAATTTTCTTTCCTTCCGCCCCGGCCTTGTCGGAGGCCACTGCATCGGAGTTGATCCCTATTACCTGACCTATAAAGCGGAAAGTATCGGCTATCGTCCGGAAGTCATTCTGGCCGGACGCAGAATCAACGACAATATGGGCAAATATGTGGCCCAAAAAGCAATTAAGATGATGATTGCATCCGATATTCAGGTTAATAAAGCACGCATAGCTGTTTTGGGATTATCTTTTAAAGAAAACGTTCCTGATTTACGCAACACTCGCGTGATCGACATCATAAACGAATTAAAGGATTACGGTGTAGAGGTTTTCGTTCACGATCCACTGGCTGATCCTGATGAAGCTCGTCAACACTACAACATTGAACTTACTTCACTAAGAAAGATTAAAAATGTTGATGCTGTTGTCCTGGCTGTGGCACATAGCAATTACAAAGAAATGGGGCTTTCCCGTATTGCCGGACTTTGTCGTAAAAACTTTCCTATATTACTCGATATCAAGGCTGTTTTTGAACCTCAAAAGGCAAGATCATCAGGATTTAATTACTGGCGCTTATAACAAACTTAATATATTTTTAAGGATATGAAAAAGCTTTTATTACCGGTATTACCGGACAGGACGGTTCTTATTTAACAGAGTTTTTGCTAAATAAAGGCTATGAAGTTCACGGTTTGATCCGACGATCGAGCTCTTTCAATACCGAACGCATCAATCACCTTTATCGTGATTTTCATACGCCGGATACAAAATTATTCCTCCACTACGGCGATTTGAGCATTTCCGGACAGTTGATGGATTTACTTCACTCTATTCAGCCCTCCGAAATTTACCACCTGGGAGCCCAAAGTCACGTGCGTGTAAGTTTTGACATGCCCGAATACACCGGTGATGTTACAGGGCTAGGAACAATACTGTTCA
>JQDQ01000099.1 GCA_000747625.2 Smithella sp. SCADC | reverse complement strand
TCCACGACCCAAAATCTGGGGACACCATACTAGTTTATTCTTGACAAGCACTGATTATAGTCATAGACAATAAACATGGGCCGTATAGCAAGAGTAGTCGCAGCAAAATATCCTCATCATGTCACCCGGCGAGGCAATCGTCGGCAGGACACCTTCTTTTGTGAAGAAGATGAATTATTAATACATCGGCATGAGCAGACGGGCAGGCCGTTGGGGAATATTCATTTTATTAAGCGGCTGGAGAGTAAGCTAGAGAGGATTTTAGTTCCAAGAAAAGGCGGAAGGCCGAGGAAGAATAATAACTAGTATGCTGTCCCCTGATTTCGTTAAATATGCTAAAGAAAAAATCAAAACTTCTTTCTGTAAATAAGAATTACGTGCCTTCTTCAGACGATGATGGCGATGAGCTTTACCGGAATGGAATATTCGTGTTCAATATTACTAAAATGATAGAGTATGTCTGCAAACACAAAGATGAGATAGTGCTCGAAAGTATAGAAGTAAAAGCATACAGAAAGGGCTTTTCAGAGCTAACCGAAAGTCATATTGATAAGACAGATGTTGCAAGCCCCATTATTTTGGCTGAAATAAGTCCAGGAAGATACAATGTAATCAATGGTAACCACCGCCTAGAAAAGGCATACAGAATGGAGATGGAGTATATTACTGCCTACAAGCTTAAGCCGGAGCAGCATATGCCATTTTTGACGTCATTAAAGGCATACCATGCTTATATTGAATATTGGAATTCCAAGATCAAGGATGGGATTTTGTAGTAATATCATTTTCTAGTTGTAATGCAAAAATCTCCAACCACACACTTAAATAACTTGTTCATCTCATTATCTATGCTTGCTTCAGCGGAATCTCCAGTTGCTTTACAACCAGGATTTAGTACAGCTAAATGGTTTCAATTTTGAATTGAAGGGAGGCTTAGGCTTACTATTCAAAAGAGAGTAACGAGCTTGTAGAAAAACTCCGAGATATGGGAAAAATGAATGATGAGACCCGGCAAGAGATTCCTGATGCGTACTTATTTGAGAAAATTAATAAGTTCCACTTCAAAAATCAAAGTTTCATCAGGTGGAATTGTTCCCATACCCTTGTCGCCATAAGCCAGACCAGGTGGTATGATGAGAATACGTTTTTCTCCCTTTTTCATTGAAAGAAAAGCCTCATCCCAACCTTTTATTACATCACCTTTCCCGACCACAAACAGGAATGGTTTCCCTTGATCCACCGAGCTGTCAAACTTAGTTCCATCAAGTAACCTGCCGGTATAATGAGCCTCTATGAGTGCTCCGCTAGTTGGTGTTGCACCGTTTCCTTCCTTCAAGATAAGATACATCAGGCCTGATGAAGTACGAATCGCATTGGGGTATTTTTCTTTGATCAAAGCTTCTTCCTTGGCAACCTTCTCTTGCTCTCCTTTGACCACACTTTCTGCAACCAGTGTCTTTTCAGAGGACAAGCTCTCTCCTGCAATAAAAAAGCTGAATAACGTAATTAATGATATGTACGCAAAAAATTTCATCTTGTTCATGTGATTTATCCTAGAATTATTCTAACGTATAAAGTATTTACTTAAGTTTAATTAAATGTCAAATAAAATTATAAAGTTTATCGGATTAATTTCCAGATAAACCATTTTTTCTAAATCCCTTATTATAAATAAATGTTAACGGTTTAACGATATATGAAAAAGTATGGAGACTGGCAGAAGATTCGGGTATGATAATTATTAAGGAAAGAAAGTATGATGAATGACGAAGTTATTTTAAATTACCTTGAAGAATTGGCCGATAAGCTTGAGATATTAGTTCGTGATGAAAACATAAACATTGAAGAGTCTTCCAGTTCCGGAGGTCTGTGTCGTGTTGAAGGAAAACATGTTATTATTCTTAATTCAAAAGCTACAGTAAAGGAAAAGATTCAAGTCATGATAACGGCACTGAGACAATTTGATCTCAGGGATATGTATGTGAAACCAGCTATCCGGGAATTATTGGATGGAGATAAGGAATCGTTTCAATGACACCCATAGAATCCATTTATGAAATACAGTATGCTGTTCTTGATCGCCGGCGATACATTCAATCAAAGGCTAAAGTAGTTTCCCATAGAGCACTGCATTGGTATGAGCAATGGGTTGAAAGGTTCTTCTCTATGGACAGAAATCAAAAGAGGTTATGGACCTACTTGTTGAGTGCCAGGACATCGTGGACAAAGTTCTTTGACAATCGAATAGCTATTGCGCAATTTCATGAACATCTAAAACAAATTGGAGGTGTTCATGAAAGAAGACAACACACAGCAACGGATATTGGCTGTTGAGCGGTTCAATAACGGAGAGATGGACAACACCCTTGAGGAGGAGTTAGGAAAAAAACGAGAAAGAGTTGAGCCTTTGGAACAGAGGCGTTTTGATATAGCTTTCAGTATGCAAAATCGTATCAAAGAAGTAATTATTCATATGGTTCGTAACGTAGCTGCCACGACCGGACACAAAAAACTTGCATTAAGTGGCGGCCTCTTTCTTAATTGCGATATCAATCGTGAATTAATTCAAAATTGAGTCTTCAGAACAAATGTGATAGTTTCGCGCACTGCTATAAATTGAATTTCAAAGGAGTTTTGGGAAAAATTAGATAGACATAACTTTTGTTTAAGAAATACTGGATTCCCGATCAGGTCGGGAATGACACCACCTTCGTCATGCCGTTGAAGAACGGCATCCAGGAAATAAAAAATAACTGGATACCCCCCGGCATTCGCCGGGCTTAGGGCCGCAATGAAATCCCGTGTATGCGGGATCGGTATGAAAAAAAAGAAAGATTGCCACAGCGGCTGAGAGCCGCTTCGCAATGACAAATAAAATGAAAAAATTGCCTTACAAAATATTTTTTTATCTAACACGGCGGCTGGGGTTGTGGTTTTTCCGCATCTTTTCCTGGTTTATCGCTACCGGTTACTTTTTCCTTTTCCCTGTGCGCGTGGCGGATAGCCTGAAATTTTACGGAGCTCTTTTTCCCGAAAGAAACTTTTTCTATCACCTCTGGTGTGCGTGGAGGCAGTATCATAAATTCACCGATGTCTACATTCACCGTTTCATCCGCCTGGACGAAGAGGATATCGAATTCGTCAAAGAAGGTTGGGAATATCTGGAAGAAGCCGTGCAGAAAAAAACCGGTGCTGTTTTGCTGATGTCGCACATAGGCAACTGGGAACTGGCCGCGCAGACGCTTAATAAAAAAGGCCTGCCGATTATGCTTTATCTGGGAGCAAAACACAAAGAGCAGGTTGAGCATATTCAAAAAAAACTTTTAGCGAAAAGCGGCATCAGAATTGTGGCAACATCAGAAGATGATAAATCGCCTTTCGCTTTAATTGAGGGCATCAATTTTTTACGCGAAGGCGGCATTGTGTCCATGACCGGCGACCGCCTGTGGGGACAGCAGAGTTATGTCACTATAGATTTTCTCGGTCATAAAGTAAATCTGCCCGATACGCCGCATTTGTTTGCCCTGATGACTGGCGCGCCGCTGATGACTTTTTTTGTGTATCAGGAAGCCATCGGAAAATATCATATCAAAGTCTCGCATGGACGAAAGGTTGTTGCCGCCACGCGCGCGGACAGAAAAAAAGCGGTGCTGGAATCGGCACAGGCTTATGCCGCCGATCTGGCAGAATTTGCCCGCAGACATCCTTTCGAGTGGCATCATTTTGAGCCGTTTTTAGGCAAAAAAGTCAATTAAGTGGAATGGTCACGGGAAAGTACTTTTTTACTTTTCGCTTTATTAATTTTAGTATAAGAAATACGAACAAATGAAAAAATCACCATGATTAACAGGAGTTGTCCATGAAAGTGAAGGAAGTTCCGCAGGATGACGTACCCGATTACACAGAGGGTTGGCTAAAAAAAGGAAATTACGCCCTCGATGATGAGGGGAAATATGTCATGGTGCCCAGCAAGGGCTGGGTGGTAGATGAAATGATCAACAAAATGGCTTATGATGAATATAAGGTCAAAGAGGAAGAAACCAGACAAGCGGTGCTTGCCGACCGGAAAAGTCCGCTTGCTTATTATATGGAACTGCGGCAGATGACGCCGGCAATTTTGGGGAAAACAGCAGGCATTGCCGCATTCCGGGTCAAAAGGCACCTGCGTCCGGAAATATTTGCCAAACTAAAACCCGATGTCCTGGATAGTTACGCGAAAGCCCTCGACATCACGATGGAAGAGTTGAAAACCGTACCCAAAAATCCAAGAGAAAGGTAAGCGCTATTCATGACGACAGAAGAAACATTAGCCAACGGCAGAAAATATATCCATCTCACATCCGCGCATTGCGAGACGGGAGTTACATCCGCGCTGTTTCGGGATAAAGGTTTGGATATTTCCGAACCGATGATTTTCGGTATCGGCAGCGGTATTTTTTTCGGCCATCTGCCATTTATCAAACAGACAGGACTGCCCATAAGCACTTTCCGGTCGATTCCGGGACTGGTCTTCAAAAAAGCAGCCCAAAGACTGGGCGTAAAGGTTTTCAGAGAACGTTTTCGCAATCCGCAAAAAGGCATGGACGAGTTGCGCCGCGTTATACGGACCGGACAGATTGTCGCTGTAACAACCAACGTCTACTGGCTTTCGTTCTTTCCCCGACGCTATCGTTTTAATTTTAGCGGACACAACTTTATCGTCCTGTATGAAAATGAAAACGGCTTCCGGATAAGCGATCCGGCCCTGCTGGAATATACGACGGATTGTTCGACACACGACATGGAAAGGGCTCGTTTCGCGCGCGGACCGATGGAACCGCGCGGCTTGATGTATTATCCAATCTCCATCAACCCCAATCCCGACATCAGAAAGGCCTGCATCATCGGTATGCAGGACACCTGCAAGCAGATGATCGGGATTCCCATACCGCTCTTTGGTGTAAAGGGCATGCGCTACGTTGCCAAAAAAATTGTAAAATGGCCGGAGAAGCTGGGCTATGTCGAAGCCTGCCGGCAACTTGCTCACATCCTGCGCCTGCAGGAAGAAATGGGCACGGGCGGCGCGGGGTTCCGCTATATTTTCGCCGCATTTCTACAGGAAGCAGGCGAATTATTCAACTCCCATGAACTAAACGAATTATCCAATGAGATGACGGCCATTGGTGATGTCTGGCGTGAATTTGCCGTGTCCTCGGCACGCATTGTAAAACAGAGGAAAACCAGGCAAGAAGAAACATTCGACAAAGTTGGCGGCCTGATGCTGATTTGCGCGGGCAGAGAAGAAGAACTTTTCAAGAACCTGCGGGATGTAGTGGGAAAGCTAAAGGCCTGAAGTAACATAAAATTTTCCTCATCAGTTTTTGTCTGTTTTTTGTTACAATCAATGTAAGTTATCAGATTCTTTCAGGTGAAAAATCACTTTGCACCTTACTGAAATTAGTATAAGAAGAAAAACTTCAATACAATCAAAAGGAACCGGCCATGGAATTAGAAGATGAACTTTTTAATGATGGGTTGCCGAAAGCGTATTACACGCAAAACGATAAAGGGCAATATGTCCTTGAGACAAACGCTCCATGGGCGGAAAAAGTATCTGTAGCCCTGCTTATTTCCGGTAATCGCGCCAATCTCGAGGAAATCAGAAAAGCAGTAATTGCCGGTCAGAAAAGCCCTCTTTGTTATTATATGGAAATGCGGCAGCTGATCCCGAAGATGCTGGCCAAGGCAGCGGGTATAGCGGTATTTCGGGTCAACAGGCATTTGCGCCCCGAGATATTTGCCAAACTTAAACCATCCGTTTTAAATCGTTACACAAAGGCTCTCAGGATTACGCTGGAAGAATTAAAAACCGTGCCGAATATCTAAAATTGAGGAAGGATGCTATTTTTTATGACTACGGAACTCGCAGCCGATGGTAAACCATTTGTCCATCAGCAGGCCGCGCATTGTGAGACAGGTGTTACATCCGCCCTGTTTCGCCATCAGGGCGTGGATATTTCCGAGCCGATGGTGTTCGGTATCGGCAGCGGTATTTTTTTCGGCTATCTGCCGTTTATTAAACTTTCACATTTGCCGGTCACTGCTTTTCGGTCTAAACCCGGATCGGTCTTTCGCAAGGCGGCCAAAAGGCTGGGTGCGAATTTTGTGATCAAGACTTATCGCGATCCGCAAAAAGGCATGGACGAACTAAGGCAGGTGCTTAAAACCGGAAAGATTGCCGGTTTGGCTACTAATCTTTACTGGCTTCCCTATGTATCCGAACGTCACCGCCATAATTTTAGCGGACACAACATCATTGTTTTGCGTGAGATCGAATGCGGCTTTCGCATCTGCGACCCGACATTTGCTCTGGTAGATTGTACGGCGGATGGCCTGCAGCAGGCACGTTTCGTACCTGGTCCTTTGAACCCCCGCGGTCATATGTACTATACCAAATCCATTAATCCCCATCCTGATCTGCGGGGAGCGTGCATCAAGGGAATGAAGGATTCCTGCAACGCAATGTTGAAAATCCCCCTGCCGATTTTTGGTGTTCGTGGTATTCGTTTTTTAGCAAAAAAAGTCGTTAAAAGTCCCGATAAAATGGGTTTTCAAGAAGCCTGTCGTAGTCTTGCCGGTTTAATCCGATGGGTGGAAGAGACCGGCACGGGTGGCGCCGGATTCCGCTACATGTATGCCGCCTTTATGCATGAAGCCGCCGACCTGTTCGGTTCGGCTGAGCTTGCCGGTCTGGCAGAAGAGATGGATGCCATTGGCCACAACTGGCGTGAATTTTCCGTGGTATCCGCGCGTATCATCAAAAAAAGAGGCAAAGAGGAAGCGACATTTGGCAAAGCGGGAGAATTGATGCTGACCTGCGCGAACCGTGAAGAAGCATTTTTCAACAATTTGCAGAAAGTTCTCAGGAAACTCAAAGCATGAAGGCTCTGGATATTTCAGGAATTTCTTTTTCCTATCATTCGACGGCTGATAAATCGGCAGCCGGAGGAATCGAATATGCCCTGCATAATTTTTCCATGTCGGTGGAACAGGGAAAGATTCACGCGCTTTTGGGCCCCAATGGAGCGGGTAAAACCACGCTGATGAAAATCATCACCGGCGTTTTAAGAGGCTACTCGGGAGAAGTTTTTGTTCTGGGAAATAAAATGCCCGATAACACCGCTTTGATCTCCATCGGCTGCGCGCCTCAGGCCATTGCGCTTTACATGTCTCTGACGGCCATGGAGAATCTGCATTTCTTCGGCGTGATGGCCAGTCTCTCCGATAGACAGGTCGCCGAAAGATCGGATTATGTGCTTGCCCAGACAGGACTTACCGATCATGCCGACAAGCTTGTCTCCACTTATTCGGGAGGAATGCAAAGACGATTGAATCTGGCCGTGGCATTGCTGCATTCGCCTAAACTTCTTTTACTTGACGAACCGACTGTGGGCGTCGATCCGCAGAGCCGTAACCATATTTACGAAACGCTGATGAAACTTAATTCATCGGGCATGACTATTTTGCTATCCACGCATATAATGGAAGAAGCCGCCCGCCTGTGCTCCAATATAACATTGCTGGACAGGGGCAAGATCATTTTCGACGGGTCGATGTCCGCAATAGACAATCTGGAAAAATTCTTCCTGGAAAAGACGGGAAGGGGATTGCGTGATGATTAAACGGCAACTGAAAGAAATCGTCAAGAAAGAAACGTTGATCATGCTTCGCGACAAGCAGACGATCCTGCTTCTTTTTTTCATGCCGCTGGCCCTGATTTTTTTCATGACTCTGGCGTTTAAAGGCCTCTACGCGGACAAAATATATGAAAAAAAAATTACTACGGTTATTGAAAACGAATGCAAATCACCCAAAGCGAACCTGCTGGAGCAAAAAATACAGTCGAATAAGATGATTAAACAAGTTGAACTGCCGCCCGGTTTTGATAAAGACCGTATTTTTGAGTATGGCAAAACGCAGGTACTGGTGATCATTCCCAAAGGTTTCGAGGAAGGAACACGACCTGTGGAACTTTATTTTGATCCCGTATTCGATACAGGATACAAAGTCGCTGTCCGTTCGTTGATGACCAGCCTGACCGTGGAAGTCGTCATGGGCATAGACAACATTGATGCCCTGGTGGCCGGTATGATTACTGAGAAAACAAAGAAAGAAATGGATGTCCCCAGCCCTCTTCAGCTGACGGTGCCGGCTTACGCGATATTCGCGATGTTTTTTATTGCCATTCCCATGTCCATTTTTTTTCTGAAAGAAAAAAATGACGGTACCCTGCAGCGTCTTTTTACATATTCCGTCAGCCCCAGCGTCATTGCCCTGGGGAAAATTATTCCTTATTACATCATCAACATTATTCAATTTGTGTTAATGCTGTTTGCCGGCGCTTTTATCGCACCCTACGTTATCGGTACCCCTTTTCAGATGGGAACCCATGTCTGGCATTTAATCCCTGTTACACTGGTCGTGGCGGCCGCGACAACCGGTTTCGGGGTACTGATCGCGACACTGGCCAAAACGCTGGAGCAGACGTCGACTCTGGCGGCAACGGGCGCCATTCTGATGGGAGTGCTGGGCGGCATCATGGTGCCGCACTTTGTGATGTCGCATGCGATGCAAAAACTGGCGATGATATCGCCGATATACTGGGCGCATCAGTCTTATCTGGATGTTTTTTTACGCAACGCGGAATTCAGCACGATATTGCCTAAACTGGCCGTCTTGCTGTTTTTCGCGCTTGCTTGTTTCTTGATAGCGGGAAGGAGAGTCAAATGGATGTAAATCAGAAGTTAAAAGAGTTGAATGTATCATCGAGGGAAGAATTAATTTTCAAGCTCAAGGAATTGATTATCAGAGCCTGCGAAATTACGGACGTGAAACCGGAGGATGTACCCACCGATGTTCCCTTTATCGGCGGTCCCGGCCCGCTACAACTGGATAGTCTCGACGCCATGGAAATCGCCATGGAAATAAGATTTGAGTTCGGCGTGGAACTGAAAAACGCCTCGACGGCGGCCAAAGCGATGCAATCATTTGACTCGCTGGCCGATTTTATCATCGACGCACCGAAGGTTAAAAGATGACCAATGGGGATATTTATGTGCGTGGCTGGGGTGCTGTAACTTCACTGGGGTGGAGCGCTCCTGATTCAGCATGTAATTTAATCGCGGGAAAAGCGCCTCCGGCAGCGGCGGGAGCCTCCTCTCATTTAATCAACCGCGAATATAAGGCTTTCGAAGTTTCCTATTCCGGCAATCCTTTCGATAAATCCATGGCCATGCTGGAGAGCGCGCTTACGGAAGCTTTTACGCGCGCGAATCTTTCCGCGGAGGAAATTGCTGAATCCAGTGTGCTGGTGGGCACCACAGGCGGTCTTTTTATCCGCAATGAATATGAATTTACCGAAGCTGTCCGTAAAAATCCGGATAAGGAATCACCGGCTATATCCTGTCGCAATCGTGGCCCCGGCGAGGTGGCGGATTTAATCGTCAACAAATACGGCATCACGGGAATGGCATTGACCTTCAGCATGGCCTGTGTTTCGAGTTCGCATGCTTTGGTTGTTGCCGCCGATCTGATCAAGCGGAAGAAAATTCGCCGGGCAATAGTTGTAGGATTTGAACCACTACTGAACATGACCCTGCATGGATTTGCCAGCCTGCTCCTGTTTGATTACGACCAATGCCGGCCTTTTTGCGCGACCCGTGCCGGTATGCAAATCGGTGAAGCCGCCGCCGTTGTTATTCTGGATGCGGATAAATCACCTTCAGCAAAATATAAATTTGCCGGCGGCTATCAGTACAACGACATAAAAAGTATGACCTCCGCGGGAATTGACGGCGTAACCGTCAACGAAGTTGTCCGGCAGACATTAACATCTGCGTGTATATCCGCCGACGATGTCGTGGCCATTAAGGCCCACGGCACAGGCACAAGAGACAATGACCTCTCCGAGGGAAGAGGCCTGGTCAAATTTTTCGGCGACAAACTTCCTCCTGTGGTTTCTCTTAAAGGCGCTGTAGGCCATACGCTGGGCGCGGCGGGAGCTGTGGAAACAGCCACATGGCTTTCCTGCTGTGAAGAAGGATTTATCCCGCGCAGTTTCGGCTTTATGGAAATTGATCCGGAAATTGGTTTCGCTCCCTCTCAGACAAACATCGAAGCGAGAGACGGAGCTTATTTGTTTACCTTTTTCGGCTTCGGCGGAACATGCTCGAGTTATTTAATTATTAAGGAGTGAAAATGTCATTGCGAGTCCCGACTTGTCGGGACGTGGCAATCTTAAAACGATGTCATTGAATATCCTCCGCTGGCGGAGGTGTCACGCAGTGACGGAGGTGGATATTGCAAGGATTATTTCCCGCGCAGCCTTAAGGCTTCCACCCCCTTAATCCCCCGCCAGCGGGGGACACGCAAAAAATGAAAATTATTATGAGCACAAAAAATAATAATCAAATAATAATCCAGAAATCCATGCCGGTGATCGCGGCAAGTTATATCGGCCCGGCCCTCACGCCCAATCGCGACGCGATTTGGGAAGAAGATAAATTGCCCTTGAATCCCGACGGCCTAGTGAACGAGGTCATGGGACAGCCGATGCGCCGCGCCGGAAGGTTCATCAAGATGGCCGCCTGCGGAGGACTGGCCTGTCTGCAAAAAGTATCGCTCGATTATTTAAAGGGGAAAAAAACAGGAATCTTTCTGGCCACGGGATTGGGAAATGTTGATGAAATAATGCCTTTTATTACTGAGGTATTTAAGCACGGCGGCGGATTTCCCAGCCCCAATCAGTTTGCTAATTCGGTCAGCAATGCCGCCGCATTTGTTCTGGCAAAAATTTGCGAAGTTACGGGAACAGTCCTGACCATCTCTCAGGAAGAATTATCCTTTGAGTCGGCTCTCTGGCTGGCGCAAAGCTATCTGGAAAGCGGTGAAATAGAATTGGCCTTGGTCGGCGGCTGCGATATTTTCACGCCCACGGTTGAGGAATACCGCGAACGCGTGAACTTAACGCCTGATAACTCCCGTCTAATGCCTATGGGCGAAGGCAGTTCCTGGCTTTTGCTGGGCCGGGATAATGAGAAAAATATCGGCAATATTATGGCGGTGGATTTCAACGACAGACTAATCCCGCCGGAAGAATCTTGTATAAACGAAAATATTTTAAGCCGGAGCGAAGAACTTATTTCCGCCGTCCTTCCCAAGGAAAGCAAAGAGCAGATAAAAAATCGTTTTTTTCTGCCCGGGTTCCGTATGAATAAAATCGATGCTGATTTCTGGAAACAAAACGGCTGGGGAATTGATGATTACCTGCCATTTTGTGGAATTAATTCAACGGCTGCTGCTTTTGGCATAGCCCGGGCGCTTAGGGGAAAACCATCCGCCCTTCTAGTGCATTATAACCGCCACGCTTCGGGCAAACAGGTTTTTGTTGTGGCATCAACAAAATGACTATGGTTACCTCTCAACAAAAAAAACGAATCGTCCTTGTTCATCCGCGGGGATTCAACTGGTTCCCCGGCAAGCGTGATATTACCGACATTGCCAACCGGATGGTGCCGCAGGGCCTGCTTTCCATTGCCGCCTATCTGACACAGAAAAAACATGATGTCTTTGTTTACGATTGCCTGGGCCCCGGCGCTCAGACAGATTTACAAAAACAGGCGCAAACGATTTTATCTTATCAACCTCATATTGTCGGATTCTCGGCAACAACATCATCATTCCCCGATGCCGCTGATCTGGCGGAAATAATTAAAGGCCTATCTCCCAACACGATGACGGTATGCGGCGGAGTCCATGTTTCCGCTTTGGAAGAAAAACTTCTGCGGGATTACCCGGATTTTGATTTTCTGGTTGCCGGCGAAGGTGAAATAACAATGTCCGAGCTTGCTGCCGGTCTTGACCCTGCTGAAATCAAAGGATTGATCCGGTGGCAAAAAGCGGACGTCATCGTCAATGATCCGCGCCCGAAGATACAGGATTTGGATTTTCTGCCATTTCCGGCTTATGAAAAACTTAATGGTTTTCCCCTTGACTATCATCTGCCGTTATTCAGTTACATCAACACGCCCGGAGCAACAATGATCACCTCGCGTGGCTGCATGTATCAATGTTCTTATTGCGACCGTTCCGTTTTCAAAAAAGGTTTCCGTTACAATTCCGCTGATTACATTTACGAACACATGAAACACTTACGAAACAAATTCGGCATACGACACATCAATATTTATGATGACTTGTTTACCGCCAATCGCCAGCGGATAGTCGAACTCTGCGAGAAACTCAGCCGCTATCCTCTGGGAATTAATTTCAACTGTGCCGTGCGCGTGGGTTACACTGATGATGATTTGCTGGGAATGCTGAAAAGAGCCGGCTGCCTCATGGTCTCACTGGGAATAGAATCGGCTGATCCGGAAATGCTACAAAGACATAAATCAGACGTCTCACTGGATGCAGTGCGCGATACTGTTCGACGGATTCAAAAAGCAGGTTTACGAGCCAAGGGACTTTTTATGATGGGACTGCCGGGCGAGACGGAAGAGTCCATCAAGCGCACATCCGACTTTATCATTTCGCTGGGACTAGATGATATGAATATGGCCAAATTCACGCCATTCCCCGGCGCGCCTCTCTGGAAAACAATCAAAGAAGAAGGAACTTTTTATGAAGACTGGCGGCTAATGAACTGTCTGAATTTTGTTTTTATTCCTAAAGACATCGCATCCAGGGAAAGACTCGATCAACTATACAACGAACATGTAAAACGTTTTTATTCCGACAGCGAGTGGCGCAAAAAATTCCGCAAACGTATCTGGCAGCATCACAAGAGTCTTTTATATTTATTGCGCCATCTGCCGGCATTCTGGTCAGCAAAAAATCAATTCGAACCGAAATCAAATTAAAATGTCATTGCGAGACATCCTTCGGATGTCGTGGCAATCCTTCTTGATGATTGACAGCCCCAGGAAAGCATGTTAAATCGCGACAACTTCTATATACGGTTGCCCCTGTAGCTCAGTAGGATAGAGCGACAGATTCCTAATCTGTGGGCCGCGTGT
>JQDQ01000098.1 GCA_000747625.2 Smithella sp. SCADC | reverse complement strand
GCTTTGGGTATCCAAAGCACGGATAACCACACCGGTAACGCCATTACCATTACGGATCATCGCCTGGCTGTAAATAAACGGAGTAGAAGCAACAACTCCTTCTACATCAGCAATCCGTTCCCGAACGTTTTGATAATCTTTCATGGGACCGGTCATATCGGTCGTTAATTCGATGTGAGATTTAATTCCCAAAATCTTTGTGCGCAAGTCCTCTTCAAATCCATTCATAACCGCCAAAACAATAATCAAAGCCGCTACACCTAAAAAAATACCAAAGATCGATATAAATGTAATAATCGAAACAAATATTTGTTTGCGCTTGGCGCTTAAATAACGCCTGCTTATAAAAAGTTCATAAGGTATCAAAATATTATGTCCTGTATTCGAAACCAATATTATTTTTAGAAAATATTAGTTAATATTCCTATTTTATTCCTGTTTAGTTCTCAGGAGCGGGAATAAAATGACTTCTCTGATAGAGGCTGAATCGGTAAAAAGCATTACAAGGCGGTCAATGCCGATACCTTCACCGGCTGTCGGCGGCATAGCATATTCCAATGTTCGAATATAATCTTCATCCATTTCGTGAGCTTCGTCATCGCCAGCTTCCCTTTCATGTAATTGCTGCAGAAATCTTTCTCTCTGATCGGCAGGATCGTTTAATTCCGAAAAGGCATTGGCAATTTCCCGGCCGGAAATGTAGAGTTCAAAGCGGTCAACAAGTTCCGGATCGGTGTTGGATCTGCGGGACAGGGGGGACACCGCAACAGGATAATCGGTCACAAATGTCGGCTGGATAAGCTTCTTTTCGACCACTTCGTCGAAAATGGCCATGTGAATTTTCCCGAGCGGGTCGGTTTCTTTGACATCGCAGCCGGCCTTCCGGGCAAAATCAATAGCTCTGGTTGGGTCAGTCAGGTCTGCTGGTTCCATTCCGGCCATTTGTAAAAGTGCATCCTTAACGGAGAGCCGCTTCCAGGGCGGTGTCAAGTCAATTTCCATGCCCTGATAGGTGAACTTGATCTCCTCGAAAATATCTCTAGCGATAAAACTGAATAACTCTTCCGTAAAAGACATCAAGTCTTCATAATTAGCGTAACCCCAGTAAAACTCCATCATGGTAAATTCCGGGTTATGAAAGGAATCAATCCCCTCATTGCGGAAGCTGCGATTGATTTCATAAACTCTTTCCAGCCCTCCGGTAACCAGACGTTTTAAATAAAGTTCCGGGGCGATCCGCAGATAAAAATCCATGTTGAGCGCATTATGATGGGTTTTAAAAGGACGGGCCACTGCGCCACCGGCGCGCGGCTGCATCATCGGTGTTTCCACTTCCAGAAAATCATGCTTGTCCATATATTGACGAATAAGCTGAATAATACGGCTGCGTCTGTAAAAGATTTCTTTGACTTTGGGATTGGCAATTAAATCAAGATATCTCTGGCGGTATCTTGTTTCGATATCAGTAAGACCATGCCACTTTTCCGGCAGGGGGCGTATGGACTTGGAAAGCAGGCGTAAATTCTGAGCTTCGATAGTTAATTCTCCGGTCTTTGTGCGAAAGAGTTTCCCGGAAATATAAATAATATCGCCGATATCCAGTTTCTTAAAAACGAAGTATTCCTCTGCGCTGAGAATGTTTTTGGCTACGTAACATTGAATTTGGCCCTTATAATCCTGAATTTTGACAAACGCAGCTTTTCCGAAATTACGCATGGCCATTAAACGCCCGGCAATAGAAAAACTGTTTGTTAATTTTGCCAGAACTTCGTTGTCGGAGACACCAAATTGAGCAAGTATTTCCGCTGTTGTATTTTGTGGCTTGATATCGTTAGGATATAAATCAATCCCGGCGTCTTTTAAGTCAGATATTTTCTCCAAACGGATCTTTAAAAGATCATTATCTTCCATAATTTCTCCATTTTCATAAATCTTGTTTAACTATATTTTTTTTACCAAATAGTCAAGTATGATCATTATCCCGTCATTTTAAAAGGTGAATAATATTTTTAGATTTTTTACTCAAAATTAGTTTGCTTCAAGTTGTAATGTTATGTATTATAAAAAAGATTTATCAACAGGGAGGAGTGTAAAATGATAAACAAAGCGATATTGATCGGCAGACTGGGAAAAGATCCTGATGTACGTTACACACCGGATGGCACAATGGTCACAAATTTCAATTTGGCCACAGATGAAATTTGGAAAGATAAAAACGGCGAAAAAGTCCAGAAAACAGAATGGCACAGAATAGTCACTTTCGGTAAATTAGCCGAAATATGCGGCAATTATCTTGTTAAAGGGAAATTAGTTTTTATTGAGGGCCGTATTCAAACCCGTTCATGGGAAGATAAGGAAGGCGTTAAACGTTACACAACGGAAATTGTTGCCAACGATATGAAGATGCTTGACTCCAAAGGGCAAAATAAAACAGAAGACGCATCTTTCGATGCCACGTCCGGAAGTTCCCACGATGGCAACACACCGGTGGACGACGTTCCATTTTAATCATTTAAATGTACTTTGATTAGCATTAACCGCTTTAAAAATTAAAGTCCCCGGAGCAGCTTTAATCTATTTTAAAATAGACGGGTGCGGTTTGACGCAAAAATTGTTCAGCACTGAATCGCTTTGTACAGGATAAATTTTATTTTTTTTCTTCTTCTTTCTTTGGTGGTTGATTAGCAATTTCGTTATTATCGTTCATCGTTTTCTTGAAGTTTTTGATTCCTTTACCTAAGGCAGAACCAATTTCCGGCAATTTTCCTACACCAAAGATAATTAAAATAATTACTAATATTATTAGTAATTCCGGCATACCTATTCCAAACATAATATTACCTCATTAATTTTTATTTTTAAAAAGTTATGGTAATCGCAAGTGGACTACCTGCCCCGACTTGCCCAGGTTTTCCATATTTTTACCTTTAAATTGTATCTTAATCCCACCGGCGTTGCCAATATCCATATCAAAACTTGCCGCTTTGCGTTCAAATTTTTCTCCAGCCTTTAACAGAACTTGGAATGAGGGATTTTGATCGGCCTTAATTCTTATCCATGTTTCTTCAATTGCGCTAATAACCAAGAGATCGTCTTCTTTGTGATTAACAGCAGGCTCTGCATTTTTAGACGGTAACGAAAATTGTTCTTTTAAAGGTTTTACGGCATTATTTTCCATCCTGGCGGGAATTGATTGCGTCTTAATTTGTGATTGTTCATTAATTTCGTTTCGTGCAGGACCTGGAGCAGCTTTTGTCTGCTGACTTGAAGAGACATTCGTATTAAGCGGAGAAGTCACAGTTTGTTCTTTATTTTCCGAAACAGCAGCAGTTATTTCCCCTGTGGAACTAATTATATCAGAGGATGATTGATACTGTTTGGAAATTAGCCAGGTTACAATACCGACAACTATCAAAACAGAGGCAATTCCCCAATAAATTTTAGGATTAGCGATTTTTACAAAAATATTTTTTCTCTCCGGGGAATCTTTCAAAGGCAGTGTTTGTATTCTTTTCCTGGAGTTAAGATAACTTTCATAATTGATAAGTATCGGCTCACTGTCAACGCCTAAAGCAAGAGCATAAGTTTTGATAAAATTTTTTGTGTAAACAGAAACCGGTAAGAGATGAAAGTCGTTATTCTCTATCGCTTGCAAATATGCAACACTTATACGCGTACGCTGAAATAAATCCGCCAGAGAAAGACCTAAGGCCTCTCTTTTTGTTTTCAATTCCTGCGAATAATTATTTGGGTTTTTTTCTACAAACATATATTAATCAATAATAACGGCATTTATTTGTATTTATTTAACACTAATTATATTGTAACACAATTTATTAAAACAAACATTATCTATTAAATTGTTGTTTTATATTTATTCTTATTATCATGATTAAAATTTATCAAAACAGGAGTATTTTTTTATGATGCAATGGAAATTATTTGCCATGGATATGGCACAAAAATCAGGTTTTCTATTGAAAGAAAAGTTCAACAACACACATAATATTCAGTATAAAGGCGCTATTGACATTGTTACCGAAGCGGATAAAATGTCAGAAGATTTGATTATTGAAGCAATTAAACGTAACTTCCCCGATCATGGAATTTTATCGGAAGAATCTCCGGCGATCACTGGCGCAGGTAAATTGCGTTGGATAATCGATCCCCTGGATGGCACAACAAATTATTCTCACGGATATCCTGTCTTTTGTGTCTCTATCGCGCTGGAAAATGAAGGTACAATTGTGCTGGGTGTAATTTACGATCCGATGAGGGAAGATATGTTTGTCGCTGTACACGGTGAAGGAGCTTATTTAAATGATAAAAAATTAAAGGTTTCTTCAGTCGGAAATATTTCACGCAGTCTTCTGGCTACCGGATTTCCTTACGATATTCGGGAAAGCAAAGACAACAATCTTGATTACTTTAATGCTGTGGCCGTAAAAGTTCAGGCTATCAGACGTGCCGGATCGGCAGCTTTAGATCTTGCGTATCTTGCTGCCGGAAGATTTGACGGATTTTGGGAATTGAAATTAAAACCCTGGGACACAGCCGCAGGCTGTCTCTTGGTAACAGAGGCGGGCGGCGTTATTTCCGATATCGCGGGGGACAAGTGGCATTTGCAATCACCCAATCTACTGGCAAGCAACGGTTTGATCCATGAACAGATGATTGAAGTTTTAAGTCTTAAATGATTTAAGTTTTAAGTGTTGAGGGCCAAGACATCGTGGACAGAAATCTGTGCCAGGACATCGTAGACAAAGTTCTTTGACAATCGAATAGCTATTACGCAATTTCATGAGCATCTAAATTAATTCGGAGGTGTTCATGAAAGAAGACAACACACAGCAACGGATATTAGCCGTTGAACGATTCAATAACGGAGAAAGCTCTGAATCGATCTGTACATCCCTCAAGAAGTCAAGGGCTTGGCTGTACAAATGGATTTCGCGTTATGACGATCA
>JQDQ01000097.1 GCA_000747625.2 Smithella sp. SCADC | reverse complement strand
AAATGGGGATATCTCTTGCAGTAAAGTATATGAAGATGCCAACATTTTAGCTTTTGATGATATTCATCCGATGGCTCCGGTACATGTAATAATTATTCCAAAAAAGCACATTGCAACGCTTATGGACGTTAACAACAAAAACATAGACGTTGCCTACAATTTGCTATCAGCCGCGCAAGAAGTGGCAAAGATTAAAAATATAAGTGAAAGAGGTTTCCGCACAGTAATCAACTGCAATGCCGAAGGTGGCCAGGTGGTGTTCCATTTGCACATGCATCTCCTGGGTGGCAGAAAACTGCAAGACCCCTTGGGCTAAAAAAAAGAAGGTGAATATTATGGATATAAATGACAAGGTAAATGCTGAAATGGTTACCGCTGCTAAAGCCAGGGATAAGATTCGGCTTTCGGCTATTCGCATGTTAAAAACAGCTTTGCATAACAAGGAAATTGAATTAATGCGGTCGTTAAACGAAAGCGAAACGCTGCAAATTCTTTCCGCGATAGTCAAGCAACGAAAAGATTCCATAGAACAGTTTGCCAAAGGTGGAAGAACTGACCTGGTGGAAAAAGAAGAGGCGGAATTGAAAGTTGTGCAGGAATTTATGCCTGCGCAAATGTCGGATGATGATGTTGATGATGTAATCAGGAAGGCTATTGCGGAAGTAGGAGCTGTTTCGGTCAAAGATATGGGAAAAGTAATGAAAATATTGATGCCGCAACTGACCGGTAAGGCTGATGGTAAAATGGTGGGCGAAAAAGTTAAAGCACTATTATCCCAATAAAGCTTTGGAGTGAAGACAGGTTTAAATTTCGGACAGGTTAATACTCAATGCGTTTTGATGATAATAAGATTGAAGAAATCAAAAGCAGAGTAGATATTGTAGAACTGGCTTCCGAATATCTTACTTTGAAAAAAGCAGGACGGAATTTTATAGGACTATGCCCGTTTCATCAGGAAAAAACTCCATCGTTTACAGTAAATCGCGATAAGCAGATATTCTACTGTTTTGGCTGCGGTGAAGGCGGCAATGTCATTACATTTTTGATGAAAATTGCCGATAAAACTTTTCCGGAAGCAATTAAAATTTTGGCGGAAAAAACGGGAGTTGTTTTGCCGCCGATGCTTTCCGGCAAAGAAGCCCGGCAGAAGGATTCACTGAAGGAAAGCATAATTAATTTGAATTTAAGAGCGGCACAACAGTTCAGTCGCAATCTTTCTTCCGGGGCAGGTAACGTTGCCCGTGAGTATTTGCAAAATAGAAGTATTTCCGAGGAAACCATCAAGCAATTCCGTTTGGGATATGTTCCCGATACATGGCGTTCTTTGACAGATTACATTGAAAGCAGCGGTTTATCCCTGAAGTTGGCCGAACAGGCGGGTCTGGTAATCGCCGGGAAAGAGGGGAGTTATTATGACCGGTTTCGCGGTCGCCTTATTTTCCCCATTGAGAATGTTTTTGGTGAAATAGTGGCTTTTGGCGGCCGAATTATGGAGAAGGGCGAGCCGAAATATCTCAATTCGCCGGAATCGCCGGTTTATATAAAGGGAAAGAATTTATACGGCCTGAACAAGGCAAAAGAAGAAATTCGCAAAAAAGGTTTTGCTCTTATTGTTGAGGGATATTTTGATTTGATTTCTTTGTGGAATGCGGGTATCTGCAATGTCGTTGCTACTCTAGGCACAGCGCTGACCAGAGAACATCTTGAGCTCCTGCGCCGTTATACGTTGGAAGTTGTTGCGCTTTTTGATCCGGATGAAGCGGGAATAAAAGCGCTTGACCGTAGTTTGGAATTGTTTTTGAGCATGAGAATGCGGGCGCGGGCGTTAATTTTGCCTGAAAATTACGATCCGGATGATTACATTAAGAAATATGGTAAAGACAAGCTTGATGAACTGATTTCCCATGCCCCGGCGATAAGTGATTACTATATTGATAATGTTTTGGGCGGCGGTAAAACTTTTGAAGATAAAAGGGATATGATAAAAACCGCCATGGAATTTATCAATAAGATCGGCGATGAAATAGAAAAAAATCTTTTTATTAAGCGCATTGCTGAAAAATTGGGTATCAATGAGGAACTTTTAAAAAAAGAACTTTATAAAAAAGGAGTACAGATAAAACCGAAAACAACCGGCGAAAAACAAAACATTAAGGTTCACGTTGATCCGGTAGAAGTTCATTTAATTCTGCTATTGCTGGAGTATCCGCAGAAAACAGGTCCGGTGGAAAGCGAAAAGGTGTTGGATTATTTTCTGCATACGGAATTGAAGAATCTGGGAGAAAAAATTGTTGAAGCATATAAGCTTTTGGGTTTCGTGGATATCAACGTTATCTTATCAACTGATAGTGATCGGTCTTTGCGTGAAAAAATATATCAATTGAGTATTAATGAATCACCGATGGATGATAAAACGATGGAAAAAGATTTTACTGATACTATAAGAAAAATAAAAGGGAAATGGTATAAGGAGCAAAAACGTCAAATTCAGCTCAAGTTGAAGCAAGCGGATGAAAGCGGTGATAAAGAACTGATATATAATCTGACTTGCCAGAAACAGAATTTGATGAGAGAAGAAAGAAGTTTAATTAACAAATAATAAAACTTAGGAGATGCCCAATGGCAAAAGAAGTACAGTCTGATGAAGTTAATAAATTAATTTTACTGGGCGAAGAAAAAGGTTTTCTAACTTACGACGATGTCAACGATACATTGCTGCCGGATGTAACATCTTCGGAACAAATTGATGATATTATTATGCTTTTTGGAGAAAAGAATATTGATATCATTGATACCGAACAGGGCGAAAAGTTGACTGTGAAAAAACCGGTTAAAGATATAAACATTGGCACCACTAATTTTAAGGAGATGCTGGCTCTGGTTTCCACTGTAGACAAAACCGGCGATCCGGTAAAAATGTATCTGCGCGAGATGGGATCGGTTTCTCTGTTGAGTCGCGAAGGAGAAGTGGAAATAGCCAAAAAAATCGAAGAAGGCGCGCGCGAAACAATGTCGGCAATTTTTCGTCTGTCCGTTTCGATTAATGAAGTGTTCAATATCGGCGATAAACTGATAAGCGGTGAAATTAAGAGCAAACACGTTGTCGACAATATTGAAGATGAAGAAGGCTTCATGGAGGAGGATGAACATAAGGAAAGAATCCTGAAACTGATAGGCAGAATTAGGAAATTTAATGATGAAAATAATATTTTGCGCGCTAAGCTCAAGTCCGCTACCTTAAGCAGTAAGAAGCGAGAATTATTAAAAGCCGACTTGGAGAAAAACACAAAAAACATTATAACTCTTTGCCGGAAGGTTCGTTTCAGTAAAAAACAAATTCATCGATTTATTGAACGCCTGCGGAATTCCGCGGATGAAATTGAAGTGGCGGAAAAAGTTACTGCGCCTTACAAAAAAGAAACAAAAACAACCGCAGCTAAGTCA
>JQDQ01000095.1 GCA_000747625.2 Smithella sp. SCADC | reverse complement strand
TAAACGAACAAAGACAACGCTTTGAAGAAGCGCTGAAGGCGCGTGCCGTAAAAAAATGGGCGCACTACGAAATGCCGGAAAAATTTCTGCAGGCTCTGCAAACCATGCCCCCAAGCTCCGGTATCGCTCTGGGCATCGACCGCTTAATGATGATTCTGGCCGATACGGATAAAATAGACGACGTTGTTGCCTTTCCGCCGGAATCGCTTTGATTTAGAAATGGTAACTTCGTGGGTTATAAAAAAAGGCCCCGCCGCCGAAATGGGCGAGGCCTTAATTGATTACTTAACCATTAATTTTTCTACTTTGTATCTACCTGAAGCGAATAGACTCCGTCGGATAACGTCCTTGTCCCCACAATAAACTTCCCATCGTAGGACATTTGTCCATGGTACGAAGAAATTCCGGATATCGTTACTACACCTGACGCACTGATTGAGCCGGAGGTGGAGGTTGGTAAAGTAATGGATATTTTATCTGTAGTAGGGGGACCAAAAGTCATGGCTCCACTGGCCACTGTACTTGTAAAATAGCCCCAGCCGAACTGGCTGCCGATACCCAGCAAATGAGCGACGTATGTTCCGTCGGGCAATGCACCGGCAGGATAAGTCTGATCATCCATCTGAAAAACAATCAGATGATAGTCGTTTTGTCCAATATCGACTGCCGCCGGATCCGAAATATTATCTGTAAATGTTCCGACAATCGTCTTCTTATCGTCCGAAAGGAATCCCTGGAAAGATTCGTAGGTTGTTCCACTCATATCAACACGCCCGGTAGCGGTATTTAAAACAAAGGTCACACCAAGCGCTTTCGGCATATCGGAAGCAGAACCGGATGGAGAGGTCAAACTGGTAAGTCTTATTGCACCGCCCGCATCAGTCTGTCCTGCGGCACGTTCCCATTGATTTATCTTGCCTACCTGCAATTGATGATAAACGAAGTTTTTATTTTGCACATCGGCAATCGTGTATACCGTACCCGTCTCTTCTTTCTGCATGACGGCCATTTGGTAACTGAAATCAGTGATCGTTCCCGTTCCGGCGACTAAATTTTTACTCGATGTCATCGTCATATGACTAATACCTAGATCCAAAGCAGTAGTGCCAGTTGGGGTTACCACACCACCTGTCATCGTCAAGGTTAAATTAAACGGAATCGGGCAAGTTGTCGCTCCTGTTGGGTTATTATATGTAACTGGGGTATTCTGAAGATGAGCCGCCGCCGTGGTGCCGCCATAACCTCTTATGCAGGAAGTGATTTCTCGTGTAGATGAATTGTAAGTGCCCGCTATACTTTCGGCATCAATTGTCACAACTACTGCACCATCCGGCATTATTGCGCCGGTATTGACGTAAAAACTGGTTGCACTATCTGTTAAAGCACTCTGCAGTGTTCCTCCCTGATTTAACAATACTCTGGTACTGCTATCATGATAAATACAGCTAGCAACACCAGTGCTATCGACCGAAATTCTGAAACGCTCCCATTCTTTTCTCGCTGCTCCTTTTCTCAGAATATTAACATTCCATGTTCCTGTAAGATCGGCCTGTTCATATGAAACCGCTACAGCTGACGATGTAAAATTCTGACCGGTAACATTTGCTGAGACCGTTGGACTTAAAGAGGAAGGACTAAATGTATAGCCAGTCAGAGAGGGCGTTACGGTATAATTGCCCGCTACAAGGTTCGGCAAAGTATAATTCCCGCTTGTATCTGTTTTGGTAGTCGCCGAACCGGCACCACTCAATGTTATCAATACCTGATACTTCACATCCCCTGTTACCGCACCGGAAATGCTGTATAACGGCGTACCAGGTGTAGCTGCAAAATCCGGAACAGTAACAGTTCCTCCGCTGACGGTCACAGCCGCACTGGATGGTGTGAATTTAGAACCCGTTTTAACGGGCGTTACCGTATATTCCCCACTGGCCAGTCCCGTGATAGTGAACGTGCCGGATGAATCGGTAGTTACCGAAGCGGTGGAGGCACCGGTCAGATTGATTGTTACACCAGTAGTTCCACTTACCGTGCCGGAAATGCTGTAAGTATTCGGGGCTGACGAAGCTACAATAAAATCATCGCTTCCATTGCTGCAACCACTGATCAGCAGAAGCATCATCAGAAAATACAACAAAATTTGAGTTGAAACTCTCCCTTTGTTCATACTGAAGTTTCCCCCTTATAAAAATTATCGTGTGGCCTTAAATATACGACAAAGATACCAATAGCATTAACAAGTGTTTACGACTATACATAGTCATAAATACTTGTCAATACCAATTAAGGGTTTTAACAAAAAGATGTATTGACAAGGCTATATTTTTACTTTAGTTTACAACTCGAATTTTAATTACATTTTGGAGACAAAAAAGTGAAAGACATCAGCTCTTTAGACTTGGGAAGCAGCTTTAACGGCAGTCTTCTAAGCATGATTATCAACGCCGGTTTCGTGGTCAAATTTGTTTTGTTATTACTCTTTATTTTTTCCATAATTTCGTGGGCGATTATTTTCCTGAAATATCTAAATTATCGAAAAATTAAAAAAGAAAATGAGGATTTTAACGCAGAGTATTTGAAAAGCAGCAAGCTGTCCGACGTTTTACCTGCGGCTAAAAAATATTCTTTTTCCACTACTGCAGAAGCTTTTCGTGCCGGTTATGCTGAGCTGACAAAAATCAACAGGCCGTTGCGTGAAATGGCTCAGGGAAGCGAAGAAATCAGTCTTTCTTCTCTGGATAACATAGAACGGTCCATGAACAAAGCCTGCAATACGGAAATGACCAAACTGGAAAGCGCTTTGGGTTTTTTGGCCACGACCGGTTCCGCCAGTCCCTTCATCGGCTTATTCGGCACAGTGTGGGGAATCATGGATACTTTTAAAGGAATCGGCGCCCGTGGTTCGGCGACTCTTGCCGTGGTTGCTCCCGGTATTTCGGAAGCTCTTATTGCTACAGCCGCCGGACTGGCCGCGGCAATACCGGCCGTTATTTTTTATAATTATTTTTTAACTCAGTCCAAAAATATAGTTCAGGAAATGGACAATTTTACATCTGAATTTTTAAATATTGTAGAGCGTTATATTGTTCATAAATAAAAATATCGAGCTTATTCGTTATGCGCCGTTTACGTAAAAGAAATAATCAAGATAAACCTATGGCCGAAATTAACGTCACACCTTTAGTTGATGTTATGCTGGTGCTGCTGATTATCTTTATGGTTACCGCGCCCATGCTTTCCATGGGTATTGATGTCAACCTGCCGCGGGTCAAATCAAAAAGCGTCGATGTCACCGAAGAAAAACTGGTGCTCACTATCACCGATGCTAAAGAAATATTCTTAAACAAAACCAAATTAACGCTGGGAGAATTAAATCCCAAGCTCGAAGCTATTTTTTCCAACAGAATCGACCGGGAAGTATATCTGCGCGCCGATAAAACTGTCCCTTATGGGTTTGTTGTGGAAGTCATGGCGGAAGTACGTAAGGCCGGTGTCGATAAACTAGGAATGATCACTGAACCACCCGAGGAAACAAGATGACATCCCGGACGTTTAACAACGGCTACCGCGGCGCCAACGGCAAATTCCATAAAATGATCTTTCTTTCTCTGGCGGTGCATCTGCTTGTTATCACCATTATTCTCGTTTCCATACCGACAACATCAAGGCATTTAACCTTTGGACCGGCGTATTCCGTACAGCTTGTGGGCTCCGAAGTTGTACTGCCCAATAATAATTCTTCTTTGCTGAAAGATATCCTGAAAACCAACGAAGCAGTAAATCCGGTAATCATAAAAAGAAAAATTACCAGCAACGTTTTTACTCCGGCAAAAAATCAAGAAATTAGTAAATTGAATATTGAAAAAGCTGTCGGTGCCATTAGACAGACCCATCGTGATAAGCCTGACACATCAACTCTCGCCTCGGCCGCAAGCCAGACGAAAATATCAGAATCGGAAATCAACGCGCAAACAAAGGAATATATCGGAGTTGTCTGGTCAAGAGTTAAAAAAAACTGGACGATGCCGCAAGCTCTGATGCCCAAGGAAAACATCGAAACAATTATTGATGTTAAAATTTCACGCAGCGGAACATTGGAATATGTTGGTTTCGAAAAACGTTCCGGTAACCGTTATTTTGACGATTCCGCTCTACGTGCAGTAAAAAAATCAAGTCCCTTTCCACCATTGCCATACTGGATTATGGACAAGAATATCGAAATCGGCATCCGTTTTCATTCGGAAGAATTACGATGATATTTGAAAAAATATCGAGACGGTTATTGATATCAGATCACCGAAGTGAAATACACGAAAGGTAACGTTCGCTCTAATGAAAAAATTCTATTTAATTTCAGCATTGATATGGTGTTTTTGTACCTTACCGATTTTCGACAATTACGTTGACGCCAAGATCTATGTGGATATAGATTCTCCCAACTTCCAGCAAATCCCTATTGCTATTTCTGACTTAGCTAACAAAACAGCAAGCGCAACAAAATCGGCGAATTTCGGCGCTACAATTTCCGACGGAATCAGAAAAGATCTTTCTCTGACCGGAATATTCAACATTTTAAATAAAAAAAGCTTTTTAGAAAACACTCCGCCTGATGCAAAAGAAAGCATTCGCTTTTCGGATTGGACAACTATCGGCGCCGACTTTTTACTTCAGGGTAATGTAATCCAAAAAGATAAAGAGATAATTGTGGAGAGCCGTCTTTTTGAAGTCACCCGGGGAGAAATTCTTTTCAACAAAAAATATATTTCTGATATCAATAGCCTGAAAACGCTTTCCAGAAAAATAGCTTCTGATATTATGCTCGCGCTTATCAATGATGAAGGTGACTTTAACACTAAAATTACGTTTGTGTCCAGGAAAGGTCCCAAATCTGATCTTTACGTTATCAACTATGATGGTTCTGAGTTAAAAAGCGTCACCAATCATCAATCCATCATCATGTCACCACGTTGGTCACCCGATGGAAATTTTCTTGCTTTTACATCTTTTATAAGTGGACAACCTGCCGTTTATCTGAGGAATTTTAAAAATGGTGCTGAAAAAAAAGTTGCTTCATTTGAAGGGCTGAACATGTGCGGTTCTTTCTCACCGGACAGCAAAAAATTGTTGCTGACCTTAAGCAAGGACGGCAACGAGGAAATATATG
>JQDQ01000094.1 GCA_000747625.2 Smithella sp. SCADC | reverse complement strand
CCCCATACCGCTACTTTTCAACAAGCAGGTGGCGATTGAATACAAGATAAACAAAGAAAAAACTATCCTGAATCTAAATTTATGGTATCATAATAACCGATATAGGAGGAATGTTATGAATACCTATGACCTGATAGAGACCAAACCGGAAGTGATGCTGGGGAAACTCGTCATCAAAGGGACCAGAATTCCTGTTGACCTCATTGTAAGAAAATTGGGTGAAGGCGCCTCTTTTGAAGATTTACTCGATGGTTATCCAAATCTGTCGAGAGAAGCCATCCAGGCGGCGCTGATTTACGCCGCCGATATGATCCGCAATGAAACAACTATCTTTTTGAAGACAGGCACTGCCAATTGAATACAACAAAACCATTGAGTTTTTTGGCAGACGAAAGTTGCGATTTTTCCATCATCCGCGCACTGCGGTCAGTAGGCTATTCCGTCAAGGCCATCGCTGAAATATTCCCATCACTACCAGATGAAGCGGTATTGGAATTGGCGGTGACTGAAAACCGGCTGCTGATAACAGAAGCAAGGACTTTGGTGAGTGGGTTTTTGCGCATCAACATGCGATGACGGGCGTATTGCTAATCCGCTATCCGGCGAGCACGCGCTCCTCAATGGGTGCAACCGTGATCGATCTGATTGGAGGACATGCACCAGAACTTGACGGCAGCTTTACTGTTTTAGAGCCTGGAAGGGCACGAATCAGGAAGAAAATTAAGGACTGACCACCACAAACTTCCAGAATTTGATTTCCTTTACACCTTGATTCCAGAGTACCCCCGTGGGCCATCTCGGCGGGATGGGCCCGTTAAAGAAAACTGCTGCGCCAAATGTCGGGCAGCCCCATTCCCTGGAAGCACCAGCAAATCCATACATTGCGAAGTATTGGGTGCTGGAGCATGGTTCTGGCCTTGGATTGAACTTGTGCACGAGGTTGAAAACTATATCTATGTGTGGATTTTCCAATGACCTCTGCCTGATTCCATAGCTGTCGTAGCATACGGCAAGAAACACTCGTCTTCCAACTATCTCAAAAATCCTGGGGTACTGACCCTCGCCAATAAACGGGCCAGGAGCAACATCAATGAAACCATCTTCATCTTCTGTGGGCTGAAACTTTCTGGCTGCTGCAATTATGCCGTTAGCTTCAAGAGCAACTGCTATCTGATCTTTTACCTGATACCTGGTCGCCCTTCCGTCTATCCCGAAACAAACGATGATCTCGTGTTTTGCCGATGTGATAATTACTCGCGTCTGTTCGGCAAAGGATTCGAGACGGGTTAATGGTCGGCCCTTCGTCGTGTAGTAGCCCGCAGGGAAGACGAGTACATCGGCAATTCCAGCAATGTTTCGTATCACTTCGCGCATGAGTGTTAGCCTGCTTTGGTTATCTATAGGATTAAAGAAAAATGCATCGAAATACTGACTGTTTTTGAAGGACACAGATTGATGCGAATTGATGAAATTGAGGTTTAGTATATGAAAATACTGATACGTTTAATCAAAAGGATTGTCTTGGTCAAAATCCGGTGTTAATTCCAGATCGTTGACTTCCTGAATAAAAATATTATCAAAACCTAACTTCAGTGCATAATCAGTAACTTGCTCGTATTCACTTTTGGTGATTCTGCGTCCTAAAATAGGATGATGGCGTACTTTGACAGTTGGCGTGTATTGGGCCATAAGGCTTAGTTGAACTGTCGTAGATATTTCTTTTTTGATCAGTCTTAAAACTTCCTTAGAATTTTCTATTCTGCCAGGCAAAACCAGGTGACGAATAATTATTCCTTTTTGAGCGACACCGTTTTTTAAATCCAGACCGTCCCCGACCTGTTTCACCATTTCTTTTATAGAATCCAGTGCAAAACGGGGATATTCCGGCGCGAAAGAAAACATGATCCCGTCATCTTCCCGGCCATATTTAAAATCCGGCAGATAAATATCCACCATGCCGTCAAGCAATTTGATAACTTCCGGATTTTCATAGCCGCTGCAATTATAAACAAACGGCACCGTCAGCCCCTGCATACGCGCCATGCAGAGAGCCTCCATAATCAGCGGAGCCTGATGTGTCGGTGTGACCAGATCGATATTGTGGCAACCTTCTCTCTGGAGATCAAGCATGATCTTGGCCAGTTCCAACACAGTCAGATGTCGCCCCTGCGCGCTGTGAGAAATCTGATAGTTCTGGCAATAGATGCAACCTAAATTACATGAAGAAAGAAAAATTGTCCCGGCGCCGTTTTTGCCGGACAGCGGAGGCTCTTCACCATGATGGGCTAGTGCGCAGTCCATGACGATATCGGCAGGCAGACGGCAATAGCCTAACTCGCCTTTTGTCCGGTCAACCCGGCAGGCGCGCGGACAAAGCGTGCAGGATTTGTAAATATCTAAAAGGGCTTGGATAATCATAATTAAACCAAAAAGTATTAAGATTTAAGTAGTTAAGTATTAAGTAATTAAGTATAATTGAAGCGCTTCGCGCAGTCATTTTTTTTTGAACTTAAATCTTATAGTTTTTCCACTAAATCCTTTAGCTCCTGGATTCCCGCGTGCGCGAATGACAATTTTGGCGGTTGTATTACAGTTCTTCCACAATGCCCCGGATTTTGCCGCTTTCCACCAGTTCCAAAAATTCTTCGCCCAGCGGTGCGGATAATTCAACAGCCTTGCGCCAGTTTTTAATTCTTGTTTCCTGATCGTTAATGAATGTAACCAAATCGGTGCGGTCGGGAACTTTTCCGTCCGGAAGACTTTCGATAAAGCTCTGCGTAGGGAGAACCATCAAAACATTGTTTAAAGTATAAGGTTCCGGCACGCGCCGGGTAATGTTTTTATCAAGCCAACCCGGAATAATCCGTTCCTGATGATGAAAGAAAAGCACAATTTCATTTTCTTTGGCGGCAAACTGGTGCGTCAGATGATAATCAATGAGGCCTCCGTCACGATAGACACCGCGAGGCGCGCCATAAATATCATGAACACCTTCAATAACCAGAGGAATGGCTCCTGAGGCCAGCACGGCATATTTAAAGTTAACCTCGTTTAGTTGTACATAAGTTCCGCGGAATCGCGATCTAAGGCAAAATGCCGGCGGTTTGGAAGCGTTATAAAAAACAACTCTTTCCGCAAACTTATAAATGTTTTCCCGGCTGAAATAGTTGAATACAAAACAGGCTGCCAATCCCAGTTTTTGTAACCCGGTATTTTTAGAAGCGACAAGGCCGCGCGCCCGCGCGGTAATTATAACCAGACAGTATTTTTTGTTGGCCAGAGCGAAAGGCAGGGCGTCGTCTTCCAGGTAGACGTTAACAATATTGGTAATTTCACCCAGTGATGTTGACGGCGTATCTTGTTTTTTATACGTTACGTTTATGTAGGCTTCCAGAAGTTTTTGATAGGATTCAATGGCCTGGGGCTGCAGCCAGGCGGCAAAACGAAAAGCACCCGCGGAGGCACCTACCAGTTGAACCGGTTTTGAACGTCCTAAAAAGCCTCCCTTCAGAAGAGTCAAATCGAATCCACTGGCAATAAGCCACCTTGGCCCCACCGCCGGTCCGAAATAAGTTGACACAGAATCAAAGTTAAATCCGCCATCTTTGATAATTTTATAAATATTATTACCGGCTTTAATTTGTATTCGGCTCATAATTTCTGTTGGGCAAATGTCTTGACACGTAAACTTTTGTTTTGTAGATTGACATCATTAGTACTTGTTGTTAAAAACTGAAAACAATCAAATTCTTCAATGTTTTTGCCATCTGTTCAGGCGTGGAGTTTTTATCAATAATTAGAGAAAATGCAAGTAAATTTATTTAAGGATTAAGTTGTGGATATAAAAAGTTCTGTACAACAAATCGCCAGGGACGCGGCGTCAGCGTCGAAAAAACTTTCCCGTGTAACAGAGATGGAAAAAAATAAAGTCCTTTTGCGCATGGCGGAGGAACTGGAACATAACGCTAAATTTCTTCTGGAAGAGAATTCTAAGGACGTAATCAGAGCTAAAAAATCCGGCATTCCCCGCGCCATGTTGGAACGTCTGACGCTGAAGCAGGCTACAATTGAACAGATGGCCCGGGGGTTAAGAGAAGTGGCTGCACTGCCCGATCCCGTCGGCAAGGTTACTTCCATGTGGCGCAGACCCAACGGGCTTCTGGTCGGTAAAATGCGCATTCCACTGGGAGTCATCGGTATTATTTATGAGTCGCGTCCCAACGTTACTGTTGATGCTGCCGCTTTGTGCCTCAAGTCCGGCAATGCGGTGATTTTGCGGGGTGGTTCCGAATCAATAAAATCCAATCTGGCGATTGCTTCCGTTCTGCAGCGAGTATTGCAGGAAACATCAATACCCGCCAATGCGATTCAGGTAATTCCGTTTACCGATCGTGAAGCTGTGGCGGAAATGCTGCAATTGGATGAGTATATTGATTTAATCATACCCCGTGGCGGAGAAGAATTGATTCGCGCCGTAGTTGCTCAATCCAGAATACCTGTGATCAAACACTATAAAGGAGTCTGCCATATTTTTGTAGATGCGCAGGCAGATATTGACATGGCTATCAGTATTTGCCTGAACGCTAAAACTCAGCGTCCGGGCGTGTGCAATGCTCTGGAAACCCTGTTGGTGCATAAGGATATAGCAGGTAAATTTTTACCACTGGCGGCAAATAAATTAAAAAAGGCCGGTGTTGTTTTGAGGGGATGCGCAAAAACAAAGTTAATCCTGAAGAATATTGAAAAAGCCGGGGAGTCTGATTGGTACGAAGAGTATCTCGATTTGATACTGGCCATTAAAGTAGTCGAAGATTTTGATGAAGCTGTCGCTCATATTGAAAAGTACGGTTCCTTACATACGGAATCAATCATTACCAATGATTATGCCAATTCTCGGCGATTTTTAAATGAGGT
>JQDQ01000093.1 GCA_000747625.2 Smithella sp. SCADC | reverse complement strand
ACAGCGCAAAAATACTGGTAGTTAATTTTATTAAACGTTTCCTCATCATAGATATTCCTTCTCCTCCATTTTGGTTTTTTTAGATTCAGCGGGCAAAATAGCGTCGTCCAGTTCCTCAAACTTTTCAACCCTGCCGATATTTCCCTGGGTGAAATTGATTTTGATGTAGCCGGTAAATGCGTTCTCGATAAGTTTCCTGATAACATCGACAAGCCGGGTGACTTTGTCCATAACTTAACCTCTCAACACAAGTTTTTGTTTGGCAGTGGACGATACGAAGCTACCCATGTTATAAATTGTGAGGTAATTGCAAAAGTTAAAAAAGCATCAACTGTCATTTCGACCAAAGGGAGAAATCTTTTAATATCAATACGTCTTAGATTCCTCACTTCGTTCGGAATGACAAACGGAGGACTTTTGCAATTACCTCTTGTGCTTTGGGTTTTCCTGCCCCGCATGAGCTTTGGGGCAATCCCTCCTCGCCTTCAACAGGCGGCAAGATAACAGAGTATTGTTGCAATCGTATTACGGTTACATGATAAATTAATAAAACTTGTCTGCACGAGATTCCGGCCATGCCGGGAAAAGGTGTTGCCATTAGAACAAGGGGTTGCAACCCCTTGTTCTATACACAGCGACACTAGTGTCATGTCAATCAAGAAATGTCATTTCGACCGCAGGGAGAAATCTAAGATTTCTCAGTCGTGAAGACTCCTTCGAAATGACAGAGTATCGTTGACAGCGACACTAGGAGGCTGTCCGAGAACTCAAAAAATGATTTCTCGACCACATTATATTGTATTTGTTAACATAACAACACACTATATATTGTGGTAATAAATTTGACTTTGCTATTCTCGGACAGCCTCCTAGGCTGGTTCAATCTTGCAGATTGAACCAGCCGGAAAATATCCTCCGCTGGCGGAGGTGTCCGCCGCGTCGGACGGAGGTGGATAAAGGGTTTCCAGCCTGGAATCAGAATGAAAATTACGACTACATTAAAACACATCCACCCCCTTGATCCCCCGCCAGCGGGGGACATGCAAAAGCACATAAAGACACTAAAGTTAATTGTGACACCGTCTCTCCGGGAAGAACAGCATATTTCGCGGATAAAAAAGGGCGCCCCGTTGCCGGAGCGCCCTTAGTCTAAACAAAACAACCAATGCTGTGGAAAAGCTTAAACCTTATGGGCAAACATTTCCCTGATAGGTCTGACCCCACGCGCAGCAGGTGTTTTTTCTGGTGTAGGTCATTTCGCAGGCAGCCGCAAACGGAGCGCTGTAATTGTCCGGATTGGCGAGGAATGTGCAAATCGGATCCGTCGGAGCAACGCCGTAGAGGTGCTGCGCGCCGTAGAAATTGTACTGGCCGTTGACCATCGCGGCTTTCATGTTGGCAAAGTTAAGCGTATAAGGAACGCCGTTCAATTGAATACGCGAGGTGTTGGGGTAAGGTGTGCCTGTGCCTACCGTCTGATCAGCATCGGCATAACCGATCGCGCCTGTGCCAAGCCAGTTATCGTAGCCGTTGACGCATTTCATCATGTCGGAAGAGCCGTCATTGAAGTAGACCAACCCGTCCGATTGCTGCCATGCCAGGTAATTGTACTTGCTACAGTTGCTGGAAGCCATCAGATACGCTTCCAGCGAAGCCTGCGTGCCGGAGCCGGCATGGCGCATGCAGGCAACGAGGGGCTGAGCGTCATAAGCAACGCCGTCCGCATCGAAAATTTCGCTCCAGTTGAAGACATTGCCGGAGAAGATGAGCTGCAGGTTGTCGTAGGAGATGGAGTCGATGGTCCCGCCGTTTTTCGTGACGGTGTTATTCACGAAAAACGCAAAGGGAACGATCATCGGCGTGCACTTGTTTACATTGGGTTCGGTAACACTCATTGCTCTGTTAATCGCGCCGCCGCCCAGAGGGCCTTGAAGCTGGCCTTGTGACTTCTGAGTGAAGCATTTGCAGGCCGTATCGGATGCGCCGACGGTCACGGTTTCGCAATTGTTGCCGGTAGTGCATGTACCGGGAGACGTTTTCGTGCCCCAGGTACAGGTGGTTTCTTCTATGAAGGGACGTTTAAAATAACTGGTGGAATCACCGGTCACGTCGCAGGTTGTTACACGGCCGCTTTCGGCACCCGATTTGCCGGCCAGCGCGTAGCAGGCGTCGTAAGAAGCCTTCGATGAGCTTCTCATGTAAACGGTTTCTGTGCCGCAGGTGGCCTTGATGATATAGTCTTTGGCGCCTTTCTGGGCGTGCTGGATATCGGTGCAGCCCCGGGAAGCCAGATAGGTTTCACCGTTGTTTTTCCAGAAGTTGAACTGGGCGGACGCGCCCCAAATATTAATGTCGGCGGCCAAAGCCGAACTGGCCGCCAGGGCCATCAGGGAAATACCGGCCACTGTTGATAAAAATAACTTTTTAAAATTCATGATAGGATCTCCTTAAATTTTTTTTTGCTTGTACTCCGCGGATCAAGGATCCGCGGAGTATTTTTCGAAATGGAACGAAAAGATCGTTCCCTCCTTCAATTTAAGCTTCCAGATTTGTTTTCCGGCGGATTCCGACCAGAGCCAACAGGCCGCTTCCCAAAAGATAAATTGCAGCGGGAACGGGCACTGGGTTAAGTTCCGTGTGGCCGTCTTCAAAGGTGCGGATGGTGGCGACTTGCAGACCGGCTGAAGCGAGATTGGGTGTTGCAAAGTAGTAAAGATACTGATCCACATACTGATCACCTTCGGCGGCAAAACCGCTCAGGTTCTTATGCACGGTGGGGGTGGTTGCGATACCGAAGTGATCACCGTCCTGGCCGATCAGCCAAGAATAAGCATAGTCCCAGTCCTGGGTGTTGATGTTCTGGGCATTTCCGGTCATACCATTATTTAAAGTAACCGACCAAGTGGCGCTGCCGGTGGAGCTCCATTGTCTACTTTTGACGTTCAAGCCGCCAGCATTGCCGCTAAACCAGAAAGCGTTGGCGCCCGAAATACCTGATGTCGTCTGTACAAAATAAGCGACATAGACACTGCTCCAGTCATTGATGTGTAACTGTTCCAGGCTGAAGTTGTTTTGGTCAAGCTTTGTGGTTTGTCCGGAAGGGATTGTATAATTATATCCCGCGCCTAAATCCGTCATTACTTCTTTTTCGCCATTTAAATTATAGACGACGCGGATTAAATGGGTTTCATCAAAAAAATTCGCCATCGCCTGGCCGGCAACGCCGACCAGCAGCATAGCTATTGTTAAAATTGTAAAAAGTGTCTTTTTCATTTTTCTTTCTCCTGAGTTTGGAATGTATTGAATTGTTTTTGTTTATACGTTCCCTCAGGCAACCCGGCTATCCCTCAACATTTAGTGGACCCGCGGCTTTCCGTCATCCGGTTACCCGGATTTTGGCTTGATCTGAAGTCAGACTGCGCACTTTTGCCGCAATCTACCCTTTTTTATCCGCAAAACATTTTCTTCCCTACCACCTCCTTTTTTTATTTTTTTTTGAGCCTGTTGACTTTTTCCGAAAAAAAAAGCCCAAATCAAGTACAACAAGCTCTCGATCCGGGCTTTCTGTTACCTTTTTCAAGGTCAGCGAAGTACCCTGTACTATTTTACTTCTTTAAAATCTCTTCAAACTTTTCAATTCTCCCGACATTCCCCCGTGTAAAATTTACCTTGATATATCCCGTAAACTTTTTTTCCATCAGGGCCTTGATCACTTCAATAATCTTCTTCACTTTGTCCATCGGTTTTTCTCTTACTTAAACATCTGGAATCCGCCGCCTTGGACAACCTTTTAACACTTAATTGTTACATCGTGATTACGGGCAAATGAAGTTTCTGCGAATTTTAAAATGCCTCATAACGATGGTTTCGTAAAAAATCAATTTTGTACCTTTGTACCTTCCTCTGTCGTTCTCACGAAGAGACTGCGCCGCAATTAACTTTCCCGTCATTATGTACTTGCGTGTCCCCCGCTGGCGGGGGATTAAGGGGGTGGATGTGTTAATATAGCTATAATTTTCATTCAATTTATAAATAAGTTCTTTATCCACCTCCGTCCCTATGGGACACCTCCGCCAGCGGAGGATATGGAACGACATTTTTTGCTTTTGCTGGTTCAATCGTCCTTCGATTGAACCAGGATATTTCGGAGCAATCAACACATGTCACGGTCGCAGATGACCTTTAGGTTACGAATGCCGGATGATTGCTCCAGCGAGAGATTCTACAGTCTGAAACCCACCTTGCTATTTCACTTCTTATCTTTTGCGGCTGCATTTATATCAAATCATTATTACAACTTGATGAGGAACAAATGACATTATCAATAATTTTAAAACTGGTTTTCGTCTTACCTTTTTCCAAAAAATCCCTTTTTATCTGTAGCCCTTAATTCGATTTTCCCCGCCTTCTGCGCAGTATCCAGAGTAAAGCCAGCCCGGAACCAAACAGAGGAAGAGCAGCGGGAATGGGGGTTGGGGTTGGGGCCGTGCCTGTACCCGATCCTGTGCCCCAGCCCCAGCCTAAACCCGAGCCTGTGCCCCAGCCCCAGCCCCAGACTAAACCCGAACCCGTGTCAGGCGGAAAGTACCATCCACCTGACCCGCCATTGCCGCCGCCGTTAGCCCCCGTCCCATTCGTAGACGGAGACCAGCCTGGTGTTGAGCTTTCGGCGATGTTAAAATCGCTTCTGTTGTCATCGTTGAAAAGGGCGGCGCGGCTGACACCGCCTGCATCGCTAAATGTTCCCGCCGGAGCGCCATAATTTTTCACAACGCCGTCGCTGAAGATTATAGTGTGCAAAGCGGCGTTAGCTGCCGCACAGGAATACCCTGCAACATAGCCGGATCTGTTGATGTAGCCTGCCCCGCCATAGTTCCCACCCAGACTCCTGAGATTGATCAGCTTGTCATAGCCCGATTCGCCGGCATAGAAAGACCTTGAATCGCTGCCGCTGTAAGACCCTTCGGACTCATCCTGCGGAGTGATGAAATCAGCTACGGAATACCCTGCGGCATAAGCAATAACGACGCTTGCCATGAATATGATGATGGTGAAAACAATAGCTTTTATGGCGTGAATCCGCGCATTAAGGAACGAAATCCTCTTTAAATTTTCCACACTGCTTATTCTCCACCCCCTGTTCTTCTTCCTGTGCATTATAAAAAAGCCCGCATCAAGAAAAAGTCAATGTTCTCGATATGGATGCAACGGTTTATCCCCTGGCGAAAACGTCTTGAAACTTGCCGTTTGTATTTTATTGTACAGGAAAATTGTTACATTTTGATGAAGATCAGATTAAATAATGATGAATTTTATTTTTTATATCAATAAAGAAATGCCGTGTTTTTTGATTTCTCCTACAAGAGGATCGGCATCAATAAAATCGCGGGAATGAAAAGGCACAGGTTCAATCCGGCTGTCAACTTCTGTGGAGAGCTTCATAAGACGAATACGATCATCAAGGCGATCATCTGAAAAATCAGGCGATACAATAGCCACATCAATGTCGCTCCACTTCCCGGATTGATTAGTGGCGTAAGAACCAAACAAGTATGCCGATTCAACAGATATCCCGCTTTTTTTTAGCCTGCGGATAAATGTTTGTACTTTGTCTAGGACTGCATTATCGACTTGAGCCATTTAATAACCTCTCTAATCTTTGTCAATTCTACTTTCGTATATTGTTCTGTACATTTTATACGAAAGCTGCGTTTTTCATCCGGGTATCTTGATTCTAGATTGAAGGCAGTAATAATTATCAGCGTTTCTTTTTGTTCAGCGGACAATGCAATGCCCGCTTGCTCGGCAAGTCTTACCAGATTGTGAATTTGAGGCGCATGTTCATTTCTTTTCTTAATGTAAATAGCTTTGATAATTTTTTCTACAGCCAGATGGCCAAAGAATAACGAATATGAAAAGTCCTTCTTTTCGAAAAGATGATCAGCGACTTTTGATGCTTCTTCAGCTTCTTCCAGCCAATAATCAATAGTCTTTTGCATAGCCACGCCTATCCGTTCACTTTTATGTTTTATGAATAAGCAATAATTAGCTGAATTTCAAGTAATATTTTAGCAAAATATTTATTTTTTTGCGATCAACGTGAATTTCTGGGGACAAAAAAATAATTAATCTTCACCGTGGTGAATTAAGTGTTATGTACACCCGAATTATGTCTATCTTCCTTAAGGTTGAATCCTTTTCAACCCGGAAAGCCTTGAAAGATGTTTACGATCAAATGAATAAATGTCACTGATATTGTGTTTCACCATGAGGGCCGCTATATAACTATCGACAAAATCAATTTTCTTTAATTCATAGTTGTTTAAGGCTCTATCCACAATATCACCGTTGATGATTTCAAGTCCCGGAGTTGAAAGAATCGCTTTGATCATTGGCGCGATTTGTTCAGAATGCAAATCATAAGCTGATTCCAAGACCCAGATTAACTCTACCAGCACCAAATCAGCAGTGATCAGCTTGACTGCGCCTGCCGCAGCCTTATTTAAAAGGTTTTCCACACGGTCTGCTTTAACGGGATCATCTGCCGTCAGGTAACGGACAAAAAGATTTGTATCAACAAAACAATGTTTCATTCACTGCCTCTTTTCAACTTTTTTGCAACCGCCGCCTTCGCGCGAGCTCGCTCCATCTCAAAAGAGCCCAAAGTTTTTTTCTTAACAGCGCCGCGAAAAGACTGCAAAGTCTTGACAGGCTGAATATAAATTATTTCACCTTTTTGAGTAAAGTTCACCCGGTCATTGACCTTTATCCCTATGGCGTCCCGTATGGGTTTGGGAATGGTTATCTGCCCTTTGGCTGTTACTGTTGATTGCATGGGTATTA
>JQDQ01000092.1 GCA_000747625.2 Smithella sp. SCADC | reverse complement strand
CCAGAAAATCAACCACCGCACCGAAACGTATCCGGTCAATGAGATTTCCAACAGCGCCTGAAAAAATAAGAGTCAGAGATATCACATAAAGCGTATTCTGCAAGCTGCTTTTCACAATGTAATAAATGATCAGCAAAATAACTGTCGCGGTAATTCCAATAAAGAAAATACGGCGGAAAGTTTCGGAGGCATCGGCCAGAAATCCAAAGGCGGCACCGGGATTCATCACATACACAATATTAAACAAGCCATCAATAACGGTGTGTGATTCATGTATCGAAAAATTCCCCACAATAGCAGCTTTCGTTATTTGATCCAACGCAACGACTACAGCAGCGCCAAGAATAAAAATTATGATATTTTTTTTCAAGGAGATCTCCTTAAAGAATATTTTCTATAAATTCGGCAGACAGCGGGCGCAGACCGTCGGATGCGTTGCGTTTGAGCCGACCGATTCTTCATAAATCCAGCAGCGGGCGCATTTGCCGCCGCTGGCCTTTTCCACACCGACGAACAATCCTTCGATTTCTTCGCTCTTGAAAGGCGCGGTAATATCCTTTTCTTCAGCCAATAGCAACTGCGACACAATCAGCAATGCTCTTAAATCTTCGAGATGCGCAGCAAATAAACCACGCATTTTTTCGGGAGCGGCAATAGTTATACGCGCATCCAGGGAATGGCCGATCACTTTTTCTTTACGTGCCTGCTCAACAGCCTTGGAGATTTCCGCTTTAGCGTCAATCATCGCCTTCCAGCGTTCACCGAGTTCAGTATTCAAATATTTTTCATTAACCGGCGGGAACTGAGCCAGATGAATGCTTTCCTCTTTTTTACTCCAGGAAGGCATCGCCGACCAGACTTCTTCGGATGTGAAGGTAAGAACCGGCGCGAGCAATCTGGTCATCGAATCCAGAATGATGAACATTGCGGTCTGACCGGAGCGGCGCGCAGTGGAGGCGGCCTTGCTGGTATAGAGACGGTCTTTCAAAACATCAAGGTAAAGAGCGCTCAAATCAACGGTACAATAATTGTATAGCGTATAGAAAACCACATGGAATTGATGACGCTCATAAGCTTCCGTCACTCTCTTGATAACTTCCTGCAGGCGATGCAGCGCCCACTGATCCATCTCCCTCATCTGATCATAGTCAACCGCATCTTTATCCACGTTAAAATCGTAAAGGTTGCCCAAAATGAACCGGCTGGTGTTACGAATCCGGCGATAAGCTTCCATCAGGCGTTTAAGAATTTCATCCGAAATACGAATGTCGTCGGTGTAATCTTCAGCCGCCACCCAAAGGCGCAAAATTTCCGCGCCGTATTTGTCGATAGCTTCTTCGGCTCCGATGACATTGCCAACGGACTTGGACATTTTTTTGCCCTCGCCGTCCACAACAAAACCGTGGGTAAGCACGCTTTTGTAAGGCGCGCGGCCACGCGTGCCCACGGATTCCAGAAGCGAGGAATGGAACCAGCCGCGGTGCTGATCGGAACCTTCCAGATACATATCGCAGGGAGAACTTAAATCCGGACGTTTTTCCAGCACTGCCGCGTGAGACACACCGGAGTCAAACCAGACATCCAGAATATTCAATTCCTTGGTAAACTCGGTTCCATGACAATGGGGGCAAGTTGTATGTTTGGGCATCAGATCTTTCGGTTCTTTTTCAAACCAGACATCCGCGCCACCCTTGTCCACCAGTTCAACAAGATGATCAATGATTTCTTCGGTCATCACTTCGTTTTTACACTTCGCGCAGTAAAATACTGTAATCGGCACGCCCCACAGTCTCTGACGCGAGATACACCAATCGGGACGGTTTTCCACCATACCGTAAATACGGTCGCGTCCCCACGAGGGAATCCACTGAACTTCATTGATGCAGGCCAGCGCTTTTTTGCGCAGATCGTTTTTCTCCATCGAGATGAACCACTGCTCCGTGGAACGGAAAATAATGGGTTTCTTGCAGCGCCAGCAATGAGGATAGGAATGCCGCATCGGCACATGCCCCATTAGCGCGCCTACTTCATCCAGCTTTTTAATGACGTTGTCATTGGCATCGAAAACAAACTGGCCGGCGAAATGTTCAACATCTTCCGTGAATTTTCCCGCATCGTCTACCGGCGCGTAATTATCCAAGCCGTATTCCAGACCGATTTCATAGTCTTCCTGTCCATGACCGGGAGCAATATGCACAGCGCCGGTTCCGGCCTCCAGCGTGACAAACGGCGCCAGAATTAAAAGACTGTGTCTTTTGATCAGCGGATGAACGCATTTCTGTCCTTCCAGAACTTCGCCTTTGAATTCATCGATAATTTCGTAGGGCTTATCGCGATAACCGAAAGCGTCCAGACAATAATCCAGCATGTCCCTGGCTATAATCAGCACTTCATCATCAATCTTCACCGCGGCGTAGATAAAATCACCCTTAACGGCAATCGCCAGATTAGCCGGAATCGTCCAGGGCGTGGTTGTCCAGATAACCATGGAAACTTTCTGACCGGCAAGTTTCGGCAAAATCTGACTGACATCGGAGATAAAATTAAATTTGACATAAATAGATGGTGTGGAATGATCGGCGTATTCCACTTCCGCTTCCGCCAGCGCGGTTTTACAGGTAGCGCACCAGTAAACGGGTTTCTTGCCTTTGTAAACACTGCCGTTGAGATAAAGCTTGCCGAATTCGGCAACAGTCGCCGCCTCATAGGGATAGGCCATTGTCAAATAGGGATTATCCCATTCGCCAAAAACACCCAGACGTTTGAATTGTCCGCGCTGAATACCGACATATTTTTCCGCGTAAACACGGCAGGCGCGGCGTTTTTCTACCTGTGACATCGTCGCCTTCCTGGCGCCCAGTTCTTTATCCACCTGATGCTCTATAGGCAGGCCGTGGCAATCCCAGCCCGGCACATACACGCCGTCAAAGCCGGCCATGTTTTTTGACTTAACAACTATATCCTTAATTATTTTATTGAGCGCTGTCCCCAGATGAATATTGCCGTTGGCGTAAGGAGGGCCGTCATGCAGAATATATGGTTTTTTGCCTTTGGCCATCTGTCTGATTTTCTTATAAATGTCCATCTCTTCCCATTTTTTCAGCATCTCGGGCTCACGTTGAGCCAAATTCGCCTTCATCGGAAAATCAGTCTGGGGAAGATTCAAGGTCTCTTTGTAATCCATTTTATGTTACTCCTTACATCTAAAAAAAATAGCGGCTAAACCGCAAAATATATTCAGTTACCGGACTCTCAAAAACTGTCATTTCTCGCGAGGGAACTGTGTCTTAATGCTCCTTTGTCATTACGAGACGCCTCTCAGGCGTCGTGGTAATCTCATATATACGATAACTTACGAGATTGCTTCGGTCGTTGCACTTCCTCGCAATGACATTACGACACAGCCTCGAAGGCGGGAATCCAGTTTTTATCAAGTTGATCCAAGTATGTTTGGGGAGTCAACTATCACATAACAACTGGACTTTCAAGTACAACTCTTTGCCAGCAATCTTACTGAAGTTCAGTAGGCATTTCTTGGATGATTCCCATGCGCAGATATATAGGACGCACATATTTGCGTATCTCCGGCAAACGACTGTAGAACAAGATGGCACCTACAATGCTCGAAACGCCGCAAAAGGTAAGAGTAAGAGGAGCGCCAATGTTGTGAGCGATGACACCCCCGATCAGACTGCCGAACGGAGCCATCCCTATAAAAGCAATGGCATAAAAGCTCATGACGCGGCCTCGCTTATCTTCATCCACGACAGTTTGCACGATTGTATTGCACGAAGCCATATATACAATCATGCCGAAACCAGTAACCATCATTAGACATAGAGAAAGCGGAAGACAACGGGAAAAAGAAAAGGCGATAAGCCCGCAACCGAAAACACAAGTGGAAATGATGATGAGACGTCCCAGGCCGATGACTGACTTGCGGGAAGCGAGATACAGAGCGCCAACCAGCGCACCGATTCCATTGGCTCCCATAAGTAAGCCCAACGTATGGGAACCGCCGTGCAGGATATCACGTGCAAAGACGGGCATGAGAACGATATAAGGCATACTCAAAAGGCTCAATAATCCCAAAAGAAGTATTATATACCTGATGGGGGCGCAACCGGCAGCATATCGAAAACCCTCTTTGAGTTGATGGAGCACGGCGCCAGAACTTTGCGGCTGTATCTTTTGATTGGTTGTCATAGCCAGGAGTGCCAGAATTATAGCAAAGAAGCTGATCCCATTGAGCAGGAAACAAACACCTTCGCCAACGTAAGCGATAAGAATGCCCGCAATAGACGGACCCACCAGTCTTGCTCCGTTGAACATAAAAGAGTTCAGGGCAATGGCATTGCCCAGATCATTTTTATTTTCCACCATGTCGATGACAAATGCTTGCCGGGTGGGCACATCGACAGCATTGACCGTCCCCAGAATTATACTGAGCACTATCAGATGCCAGACAGCAACAGAACCCGTGAGCGTCAGAAATGCAAGCAGAAAAGCCTGCACCATGGAGAATACTTGTGTGGCAACAAGTAAATTACGGCGATTCAATCTATCCGCATAAACACCGGCAAAAGAACCGAAGATTACCGTAGGAATTTGACCGGTAAACCCAATGAGGCCAAGCAGAAAAACCGAGTTTGTCATCCGGTAGACAAGCCAGCTCATGGCTATCTGCTGCATCCATGTTCCGGTCAGGGAAAGACTTTGTCCGCCAAAAAATAACCTGTAGTTTCGGTAGGCAAGCGCCCGCATCAAAAATCTAAGAGCTGATTTTTTTTCGTCCAGGTAGGTTTTAGTGCTCATATTCAAAATTATGCGTATATTTTATAATACAGTGATTCTATAACTTCACAATTGCCCGCTGTAACTAAATTAGCAAATAAAGCGGCTAATGTCTATTCATTGCTTTGGATTTTGCATTGCGGACATTTGCGGCAGAAGAAAGTCGGATAAGGAATTGCGATGTCTCGTAAAAGCGTATACTAATGATATTCGTAATTATCGGTCCCGGTGCCGATGAAATGAGGCGCGCCGTGGCGGAAATCATCTGCGACCGCTTCTGTATTTTACCTTGACATGTTTCCTTGTGTATGGGAAAAGTAGTTTCCTTACTTCATTACTTTGGAGGTAAATATGCTGGCTAAACGGACCACAAAAAATCAATTGACACTACCCAAGGCCATTGTTGCGGCCACCGGGGAGGCCGACTATTATGATGTCATCACTGAAAATGGCCGCATCATCCTGACTCCTTTGCGCATTCAGAGGGCGGACGCTGTGCGCTCCAAGCTTGCTGAACTGGGCATTACCCGGGATGACGTAAAAGACGCAATTTCATGGGCGCGAAAAAAACGATGAAAACACCGCGTGTGGTTCTTGATACTAACTGCATTGTGTCCGCTTTGCTGTTCTCTAAAGGCAACGTTAGCTGGTTGAGAGATGCCTGGATGCGCCAGCGTTTCGTCCCGCTGGTCAGCCATGACACGGCAAGTGAGTTGATACGGGTTTTAACCTATCCGAAATTTCAACTCGATAAAAATGAACAAGAAATAATTCTGGCAGAGTTCCTGCCCTACGCCGAAGTGGTGCGCATTAAAACCGTGCCCAAAAATTTACCCGCTCTGCGAGACCTAAATGATTTAATGTTTTTTTCACTGGCCGTTTTGGGAAACGCGGACGCGCTAATCAGCGGTGATGCACATATTCTACAAGTTAAATCTCAACTTGGCCGGATACCTGTTTTAACGGTGACCGAATTTGCGGCCTGGCTGGAAAAACGTGAGTGATTCCTGAAAAGATATAATGCTATGCCGAAGGACAAAAAGCGAAAAGTTCAATTGGAATATCCATGTGTTTGGGTTTACAAGATCATCGGTCCCGATGCGGATGAAATGCGGCGAGCTGTGGCGGATATCATCTGCGACCGCACCTATAAAATTTCCCATTCACGCAGTAGCGCTACAGCCAAATATCACTGCCTGAACGTTGAGTTATTAGTAGAAAGCGAATCTCACCGCACGGCCATTTATGACGCACTGAAAGCTCATAAAACTATAAAACTGGTTTTATAAACCCGGATTACGCAATAGAAAAAAATGACAGTGTTGATTTTTCTTAAATGTCCATTGCGTAATCTGGAATAAAATGACCGCGAGCTGTTTTTCCAAGATAAAAAGCCCCCTGTCCGTCCGGACAAGAGGCTTTTATCTTTAAGATTCAGACTTCCGTCTCAAGCTGGTTTCTTACATGCCCATTCCGGGATATCCGCCACCCGGAGGCATACCGGGCATTCCACCACCGGCGCCCTTCTCTTCGGGCTTATCAGCGATCATGCACTGAGTGGTAAGTAGTAAAGCCGCAACCGAGGCCGCGTTCTGCAAAGCAAAGCGGGTGACCTTGGTAGGATCAATAACACCGGCCGCGATCATGTCTTCATACACATCGGTACGGGCATTGAAACCAAAGGCGCCTTTCTTCTCTTTTACTTTTTCAACCACAATGCTGCCTTCCAGGCCGGCATTGCAGGCGATCATCTTGATAGGTTCTTCAATCGCTTTCTTGATAATATTGACACCGATCTGTTCGTCGCCTTCCAGAGTAAGCTTGGCCAGAACGGGAAGAGTTCTCAGATAAGCAACACCGCCACCGGGAACAATACCTTCTTCCACAGCCGCGCGGGTGGCATGCAGAGCATCTTCGACGCGCGCTTTCTTTTCTTTCATTTCAGTTTCCGTTGCAGCACCAACTTTGATTACCGCTACGCCGCCGACCAGTTTGGCCAGTCTTTCCTGAAGTTTCTCTCTGTCGTAATCAGAGGTGGTCTCTTCGATCTGAGCGCGGATTTGTTTGACGCGGCCTTCCAGATCAGCTTTTTTCCCGGCGCCATCGATAATGGTTGTATTGTCTTTATCAACGGTAATTTTCTTGGCGCGTCCCAAATCTTCTATTTTTACGTTTTCGAGTTTGTAGCCTATGTCTTCGGAGATCATCTTGCCGCCGGTGAGGATGGCGATGTCTTCGAGCATGGCCTTGCGGCGGTCGCCGAAGCCAGGAGCCTTAACCGCGGCCACATGGATGGTGCCGCGAATCTTGTTGACAACCAAAGTAGCCAGCGCTTCGCCTTCGATGTCTTCAGCAATGATCAGCAATGGGCGTCCCATCTTGGCAATTTGTTCCAGAATTGGCAGCAAATCTTTCATGCCGCTGATTTTCTTTTCGTAAATCAGAATTAAAACGTCTTCCAGAGCAACAAGCATCTTGTCGGCGTTAGTGACAAAGTAAGGAGAAAGATAGCCGCGGTCAAACTGCATACCTTCAACGATCTCCAGTTCTGTTTCCAGACCCTTGGCTTCTTCAACGGTAATGACGCCTTCTTTCCCGACTTTATCCATGGCGCCGGCGATAATGTTGCCGATGGTTTCATCGTTATTGGCGGAAATGGTGCCGACCTGGGCGATTTCTTTCTGATCTTTGGTGGGTTTACTCATCTTGCTGAGTTCTTTGACAACGGCATCGACAGCCTTATCAATACCGCGTTTGATATCCATCGGGTTACTGCCTGCCGCGACGGCTTTAACGCCTTCGCGATAAATGGCCTGTGCCAGGAGGGTAGCTGTGGTGGTGCCGTCACCGGCGACGTCGCTTGTTTTGCTGGCGACTTCTTTGACCATCTGCGCTCCCATATTTTCAAATTTATCTTCCAGTTCGATTTCTTTGGCCACGGTAACGCCGTCTTTGGTGACGGTGGGGGAACCATAACTTTTATCAATAATAACATTGCGGCCTTTGGGGCCGAGGGTTACTTTTACAGCGTCGGCCAGAGTGTTGACGCCCTTCAGCATAGATTTTCTTGCTTCTTCATCATAAAGAAGTATTTTCGCTCCCATTGTATATATTCCTCCTTGAATAGTTTCTTATTTTTCAATAATGCCGAGAATGTCTTCTTCTCTCATGATCAGATATTCTTCGCCGTCGATCTTGACTTCAGTTCCACCGTATTTGCTGAAAAGGACTTTATCTCCCACGCTGACTTCGGGTTTGATAAGTTTGCCGTCATCGGCAGCTTTGCCCTTGCCCACGGCAACGACTTTTCCTTCGATTGGTTTTTCTTTGGCTGTGTCAGGGATGATTATTCCCCCTTTTGTTTTGTTTTCTTCTTCCAAACGTTTTACAATGATTCTATCCTGTAAAGGTCTGATTTTCATACTCTTTATGCTCCTTTCTTCTTTTTTGTAATTATATTTAAAGTGCTGATTTTAACAGGAGTATTTTATGCACCTTTTTTCATATGTCAAGGTGCTTGTGGCATTTATACTAATTAAAATAAATTTTCCAGCAATTCTTTTAAAGAACTGATTTTACAAATCTCCATTTTTGCTATTTTCGCCAGTTGCGCCGCATTGGTTTTGGGCACCAGACAGCGGTTAAAACCCAGACGCGCCGCTTCCTTTACGCGCACTTCCATTTGCGAAATGGCCCTTACTTCTCCGGCCAGGCCAACCTCTCCCAGAACAATCGTCCGCCCGTCAATGGGCTTATCCAGAAAACTTGACGTCATGGCGGCAACTATACCCAGATCAACCGCCGGTTCTTCCACCCGCACACCGCCCGCGACATTGATAAAAATGTCCGATCCGCTCAAGTGCAGGCCGCAAATCTTGTCCAGTACCGCCACTAAAAGCGAAACGCGGTTATAATCGACACCGATAGCCGTACGGCGCGGAGTTCCGAAATTTGTGGAACTAACCAGAGCCTGAATTTCCACCAGGATCGGCCTTGTACCTTCCAGAGAGGGAACAACAACCGAACCGGCAACATTTTGCGGCCTCTCCGCCAGGAAAAAAGTGGAAGGATTGGGAACTTCCTTTAATCCCTTTTCCTGCATTTCAAAAACGCCGATTTCGTTGGTCGGTCCGAAACGGTTTTTTATACCCCGGACAATGCGATAAGTATGGGAGCTGTCTCCCTCGAAGTAAAGAACTGTATCCACCATGTGTTCCAGCACTTTGGGACCGGCAATGGAACCGTCTTTGGTTACATGACCGACAAGAAAAACAGGAATGCCGAATTTTTTAGAAAAAAGAATCAGCCTTGACGAAGCTTCGCGCACCTGTCCGACACTGCCGGGAGCGGACATGAGTTCGCCCGAATAAACCGTCTGGATGGAATCAATCACTACAATGGCCGGTGAAACAATTTTAATCTGCTCCAGAATTTTTTCCAGAGAAACTTCAACCAGCACCAGTAAATCTTTGGAAACGGCCCCGATCCTTTCACTGCGCAATTTAATCTGACTGGCCGACTCTTCCCCGGAAACGTATAAAACCTTCAATCCTTTTTGAGCCAGGTTATGCATCATCTGCAGCATGAGCGTTGATTTGCCGATGCCCGGTTCTCCGCCGATCAGGATTGCCGAACCTCCGACGATGCCGCCCCCGAGCACCCTGTCAATTTCCACGATACCTGTAACTGTCCGCTGGCCTTCAGTGAGCGGAATATCTTCAATAGACTGGGGTTTGCCGTCAAAGTTCATCTCCGCACGGCTATCGGAACCGGAATCAACGATTAATTCTTCGGCAAAACAATTCCACCCGTTGCAGGAAGGGCATTTCCCCAACCATTTGGGCGACATATAACCACAATGCTGACAAAAGAAACCTGTTTTGCTCTTTTTCAAACCTCTTCTCCTTTTATGAATGAGTTGAGAAAAGCATATTTCTCTCGGGCATGTCAATACTAATTGCCGCAATATTAAGGAAAAATAGTTGGCGTAATAAGTTTTTCATTTACCGGAGCAAAAAACAAAATCAATTTTCCCCTTGATTATTGAACGATACTAAAATAAGTTACTGAATAATTATGGAACAAAACAAGGAAACAGATTCAAAGGATATACAACCGGATGATGTTCTTCCGGAAATTACCCTGGAACAACTTTCGCCTGAAATGCGCGACGCCTGCAACCGCGCCGGATGGACAAGCCTCGTGCCCGTGCAGGCCAAATCCATTCCTTATTTTTTAGCAGGCCGCGATATGATGGTGCAATCGCGCACCGGCAGCGGCAAAACCGGCGCTTATATTCTGCCTATTATACAAAAAATTAACGCGCAGCAAAATTTTGCCCAGGCTCTCGTCCTTGTTCCCACCCGCGAACTGGCTCTTCAGGTATCCAGAGAAGCCCAGATGCTGACCCAGGGAACAAATATAAGAATAGCCGTAGTTTATGGAGGCGTGGGATACAGCGCGCAACTGGAAGCATTTCGCGGCGGCGCTCAAATTGTGGTCGGCACGCCGGGACGCATCCTGGATCATCTTTTAAAAAACACCCTTTCGCTTGATCACCTGAAAATTCTTATTTTCGACGAAGCAGACCGGATGCTGTCCATGGGCTTTTATCCCGACATGGTAAAAATCCGCAAATATATACCTTCAGGCAAAATACTCAGCAGTATGTTTTCCGCGACTTTCCCGCCGCAGGTAATTCGTTTATCCGATCAATTCCTGCATAAGTCAAAATTATTGAGTTTAAGCGGCAATCAGGTGCATATCGCTGAAATCGAGCACATTTATTATGTCGTTCCAGGTATGCGCAAAGAGCGATCGCTTGTGCGTATAATTGAAATCGAAAATCCATCATCGGCCATTATTTTCTGCAACACAAAGGACACCGTACATTATCTTTCCGTCGTGCTTAAACGTTTTGGTTATGACGCCGATGAGCTTAGTTCCGATCTGGCTCAAAGCATGCGGGAAAAGGTCATGGCTCGTGTGCGGCGCGGAGCTCTGCGATTCCTCGTGGCCACCGATGTTGCCGCTCGCGGTATTGACATCCCCGATTTGTCTCATGTTATTCAGTATGAACCGCCGGAGGATCCGGAAGCTTACATTCATCGGGCCGGACGAACAGGACGCATGGGATCAAGCGGCGTAGCTATTTCTTTAGTCGCGGAAATGGAAAAATTCAAACTGCAGAGTATTGCCCGTTTTTATGACATCAACATGGAAGAACGCCCCTTACCCGGTGATGACGAACTGGAAAGGGTTGTCGCCGAACGAATAACGGCGCTTCTGGAAGCGCGTCTGCGCTCCCGCGATAATCTTCAAATCGAACGCATGAAGCGTTTTTTGCCGCTGGCGCGTAATCTTGCCCAATCGGAGGATGAACTGGAACTGATTACAATGCTGCTGGACGATTACTATCAGCTATCTCTACACGCACCGCCAGCACCGATTGCCATCGCAGATCAGGCGAGCAATCCTACACAAAAGAATAAAGACAGGAAACCACGGCCAAGAAATAAAAACAGAAGAAGCAATAACGAAAACCCGTCATAATTCTTGCGCGATGTAAATATTTTTCAAATAATCCCTCTAAAAATAAAGTTATCTTTATTAAAAACAAAAAATAACTATCCTCAAAATAAGTAATCTCTGTTCGTTAATTAGTTTTTGACGTTTTTTCTTTTTATTACAAGCAATTACATATAATAACCATTGACAAAAATTGTTTCTGGTCCCCGAAAAGCAAACTAAAATTCCTTGAGTAAAGATTTCAATACTGATATGAATGTCAAGTTTAAAAATTTTACTTGAAGGATGTTTAGTATGCAAAACCCAAATTTCAGTTCCGGTCCCTGTAGCAAGAGGCCAGCGTGGAATATCGACGCGCTGAAGAGCGCGCCGGTCGGTCGCTCACACCGTTCCGCGTTGGGCAAAGAAAGAATCGTCAAAGCTATTAACGACACACGAAAAATCTTAAACATTCCGGCAGATTACCTTGTGGGCATTCTTCCGGCTTCAGATACCGGCGCTTTTGAATGCGCCATGTGGTCACTCTTAGGCCCCAAACCGGTCACAGTACTGGTTTGGGAAAGTTTTTCCAACGGCTGGGCAACGGATGTCGCCAAACAACTAAAGCTCAATCCTACCGTTCTCAAAGCCGATTACGGCAAAATTCCGGATCTTTCCAAAGTTGACTGGACAAATGACGTTGTCTTTGTCGCCAACGGAACAACCAGCGGCGTGAAAGTTCCCGATTACAATTGGATTCCCGCCAACCGTGAAGGCCTGTCGCTTTGCGACGCGACCAGCGCTGCTTTTGCGATGGAAATTGATTGGAGCAAGATAGACGTTCTAACCTTTTCCTGGCAGAAATGTCTGGGCGGCGAAGCCGCACACGGCATGATGATTTTAAGCCCAAGAGCTGTCGCCCGTTTGGAATCTTATGATCCGCCCTGGCCCATGCCCAAGATTTTCCGTCTTAAAAAAGGTGACAAAATCAGCAAAGCCATCTTTGACGGTGACGTTATCAATACGCCTTCCATGATTTGCGTAGAAGACTATCTGGACGCTCTGGATTGGGCGGGCAAGATAGGTCTTGCGGGTCTCATTAAGAAAAGTGAAGCCAATCTGAAAGTGGTAGCCGACTGGGTAGCAAAAACCGACTGGATAGAATTTCTGGCCGATGATCCCCAAGTCCGTTCTAACACTTCCGTGTGCCTGAGCGTAACTCATCCCAAAGTCAAAGCACTGGGCAACGACGAAAAGAGCAAGTTCCTAAAAAGCATCGCTTCGGATCTGAGCAAAAAAAATGTCGCTCACGATATCAACTCCTATAAAGAAGCACCAGCCGGTTACCGTTTCTGGTGCGGTCCGACTATCGAGGAGGCTGATCTCCAAACGGCGCTTGTAGAACTGGAAAAAGTTTTCAACGAAAAAATTAAAAACCTTTAATTATTATTTGAAGAGAAATAAATCATGGCTAATGTTGCAGTAATAGGCACTCAGTGGGGCGATGAGGGCAAAGGGAAAATTGTTGACCTTTACACCGAAAAAGCCGACGTGGTTGCTCGTTTTCAAGGCGGGAATAATGCGGGACATACACTAGTTGTCAACGGCAAAAAAACTATTCTACATTTAATTCCTTCGGGAATTTTACATGACCGTAAAATTTGCATTATCGGCAATGGTGTTGTTTTTGATCCTTTTGTTTTTCTTCAGGAGATAGAAGAATTACAGCAGGGAAATCTCCTGCCACCCCATACTAAACTTTTCGTCAGTGAAAAAGCTCATTTAATTATGCCCTACCACCGTAGCCTTGACCAGGCACGCGAAGCCCAATCCTCTGGTAAAAAAATCGGTACAACAGGCAGAGGCATTGGTCCGGCATACGAAGATAAAGTTGCCCGCACGGGCATACGTGTGGGCGACCTTTATGAAGAAGATTTATTCCGGGAAAAATTGAATCAAAGCCTGAAAGAAAAAAACTTTCTGCTGACAAATTATTATAAAGACAAGCCGCTTGATGAAGAAGAAATAGCTAACCAATATTTAACTTATGCTCAAAAGATTAAACCTTATGTGGCCGATACTTCTTTGATTTTAGACCACGAAATAAAACAGGGGAAAAAAATTCTTTTTGAGGGAGCACAAGGATCTCAACTTGATGTTGATCACGGGACATATCCTTATGTGACTTCTTCCAACACAGTTTCCGGCAATGCTTCCTGCGGCAACGGAATAGGACCTAACAAAATCAACACGGTAGTCGGAATTTGCAAAGCTTACACAACCAGAGTAGGAGAAGGTCCCTTCCCCGCGGAGTTAAAAGATGATATTGGAAATCATATGCAGCAGGTTGGCCAGGAATTCGGTGCGACAACCGGTAGAAAACGCCGCTGCGGATGGCTGGACATAGTACTGGTACGGCAGGCGGTCAGGGTCTCCGGCATAAACGCGCTCGCCATCACCAAACTTGATGTTTTATCCGGTTTGGACAAACTGAAAATCTGCGTGGGATATAAATCTGCCGCAGGTTCGTTCACTTACGCCGTACCTGCCAGTATGCGCGTTCTTTCAGATTGTCAGCCGGTTTATGAAGAATTCGACGGCTGGAAAGAAGATATTCTTTACGCACGGGAAATGAGCGAACTACCCGCCAATGCCAGAAAATATTTGAAGAGACTGGAAGAACTGGCGGAAGCTAAAATTACGCTCGTATCCGTAGGAGCGGGAAGAGAAGAGACGATAGTTTTAGAGGATCCTTTTCTTAACAAACTATAATTTTATATATTATACAAAATTATATGCGTTAAAATACTTGACACTTTCAAAACTTGTTGTTAAGAGGTCTCGCCTTCAACTTATGAGTTAATCAAGCGGGCTGTTAGCTCAGCGGTAGAGCAGTGGACTTTTAATCCATTGGCCGGGGGTTCAAATCCCCCACGGCCCACCATTTTTAAAAGGGTTTTCAAATATATATTTGAAAACCCTTTTTTCTTTTTCTGATATTTTTTTAACCCCAGATTGCGCAATAGAGAATTAGGTAGAGAACGAAACGGGCATGGA
>JQDQ01000091.1 GCA_000747625.2 Smithella sp. SCADC | reverse complement strand
CTTAAGATGAGAAAGAACCTTCTTTTTCAAATATTTTAAAGGGCTTAATGCGGTTTATTCCGTCATCGGAAGCATCATCAATAAATTTATTAACTGCATTACTATTTTTTAGGAGCTGCGAAAGCCCCGTCTCTATAAAATCTGAATCTTTATCACGCCATACGTCATGATTACCTGGTGCAAAATAAAATCTGTCACTTGATAGAGACAAAGTACTAAGTATTGGTTCAACGCAACAATTTAGAAATGTGTCGAAACATTTATTACGATTTTGAAAAGAAATACCACCTTTGTCAATTAAGTCACCAGATATTATTGCTAAGTCAAAACTTTTCTGTTTGTTGAATCTAGCTATATCCGAAAGGAAAGGTTTTAGAATAAATGGTTCAAAATCACGATCATTTTCTGAGGGTATGTGTATATCCGAAAGATGAAGAATTCTCATAGACTTACTCCTCCAATATTGTTTTTCGCTATATTTCTATCTGTATTTATCAGAATCGTCCGCAACATTCATTTCATCTTTTCCAGCATCTCGCCCATCATTTTATGGATCAGGTTGATGGCTTTGAGCGTGCGAATCATTACTTTGAATTCGGTAATCCTGCCATCCGCGCCGCAGGTAATCATGCCCACGCCATTAATGGTGATTCCGTCTATCATTGCTGAAAATTCCATTGTAAAGGTCGAATCAGCGCTTTGTAGTAGTGCCAACGCTTTGTTAAAAATTGGTAACGGCCTGCAACAATGCCAGGGGCAATTCCTAATTGTTGGGCCAATTTGACGATTTCATCATGGGAGCTAATGTTCTGAACATCGTCGTTGTACTTAGACGAGATAAGAAATTCAGACGCGAATTGATTTGCGCGTGTTTCGCGCTGATCTTTGATGCTTCCGTCGTTTATGAGCAGGTCTTTCCTGCTGTCATGCAGAACATGTCCTGCTTCATGAAAAAAGGAAAACCAGAACTTGTCTTCCCCTTTGCCTCGCAGGCATAGCAAAATCATTGCCTTGCGCGGAGACAACCACTTAGTCGCTCCATTCCAGGGCACTTTCTTCATTTCCGGCACCATGGCAATGGCGACACCTGCCTCGGCGCAAAGGCGTTTCATTTCCGGTTCGAACGTTTCAGGCGCTTCACGTGTCAAACTACGAATCGTCTGGAGCGTCTGCATGAATAGTGATTTATCGAAGGCCTGACATTCTATTTTATGCGCTTGCAGCTCGCCTTGACGAATCCACGCAGAGGCGGCGCCTGGCTGTGATTCAAAGCACGAAGAACGACGGGCCGCCACGGCAGGAAGGTTCCATATTTCCTGCCATGCATTGACGCTGCTGACACCGTAAAAACCAAGGGTCTCGCGCAACAGTGCCACCGGAGTATCTGATTTTTTAATGAAACCCCGCTGTGCTAATTCTTTTGTCGGGATAGTTTTCAACCACTGTAAATCAGATTCCATGCCCTTTCGTTCTTCGACCTTGGCCAGGTGCTCACGATACTGAGTTTCAAGATTATTCCAGTAACGCGCGGGAACGCCTGTGGCAAGTTCAAGCCGATTTGCGCTCTCATAGGTAATTGGTTGCTCGCCTTTGAAAATACGGTTGAGTGATTGCACCGTAAGCCCGGCACGGACGGCAAGCTCTTTCTGACTCATATTAAAAGATTCCATGATTTCCTGAAGAGTTTCGCCCGGGCATACTGCGTAGTCCGGCTGAAATTCATATTGCTTTTTAGCCTTCATATTGAACCTTTCTTAGTGCGTATCTTTTATCTCGATAATTTCAATTTCCTTTACTTGTTTTCTATCTATACCGCCATCAGCTAAAAGAGGGACAGGGTCATCGGCAGAAATAAACAACAGTCGATATGGATGTTCTAAGTCAATAGAAAAAGTACCGGCGTCTTTTCCTGTCAATTCGTGACAACGTGCCGGTGGCAAATGAGAAATATCTGCAAGTGTGTCGGCTGCGCCGAGTTCCATCAGACGTTGTTTTAGTTTACCGGTTTTTTTAGCTCCAAAATACTTGACCATTTCCCGCTCCTGCGAGCAGATCTTCTGTAGTTTGCCTGTTCTAAAGTATATCTTCATATGATCAGCTTGTCAACAAATAGTTAACATGTCATGTTAATATTATCAAATTGCTATAGTATTGATTTTATAACTTATTTCTATTTATTATCTGTATTTAATAGAATTTTTCGCAATATTACAACTTCTTGAAAACAATGCAACTAAAAACCTCTTGAAGTTCCCCCTCCGCCGGAGGTTCCGCCATCGAAAAATTTGTCTTGTTGCCGCACTTCTATGTTGGTTGCCATCGGTGTTAAGGCGGCAGCAACATCGGCCAGACCAATGCCGTGACTTTCCGGTTTAAGAATATTTTCTGCCGTAAAACCGTCTCTTGCTTTATTCTCTCCGGTATTAAGCCAGCGGTTAATAATAATGGATAGAATAACCAAGATTACGTTCAGAAAGAAAATAAGGCACAGAACGATTAGCAATAAAACCCTTTCACCTGCCGGTGGCAGGGATAAATGGAAGGGGATAATACAGGTTGCAATAATGCTGATTAGTGCCGCATATAAAAAACAAAAACGCAGATAAATCCAGCAGGCAGTAACAGCAAAAAGAAGACACAAAAAAATAGTTTGCTGATGTGTCCATTGTCCTACTGAAAAAATATTTGTTGCTCCGATAAATAAACCTGCGCAAAACAGAAGCATGGAAAATACCGCCAACGCTTCTTCAATGCCATGTCTGTAAAAACGGTTATCAGGTGTTCCGCCAGAAAATAAAATATTACACCGGCAATTATTAATGTAGCTGAAATTGCCATGCGGCTATTTATTTTTGTAATCCATGCAAACAAACCAACCATTGCGGCGACACAATGGTAAGTAAAAATGAAAAAGATAACGCGAAAAAAGATATTGGTCTGGCGGACATCCGGGCTGGTAAGGTTATCCATCGCGGTCAGTTGATCATCTGTAATCAAGCCGGAACGCTTCCATGTTCTGGTTTGCTTGCGGATGTAAATATTTTCTTCCTGCCGAGGTGAATATAAGCTTAAATTCATTCATTCTCCTTGAACTTACGCGAAATCATGAAGATCAAGCCGATTACAACCAAAGATGTTATTATAAAATAAGTAAAGAAGAAAAAAGTTCCGTGAATATGGTCCATAATAACAATGCTGATTCCTATAAAGCCATAGATGACGGCGTAAAGCATATAAAGAAATTTGCGAACTTTAACGGAATAAAAAACAAGAGCGGTGCACGCTAAGACCAGTGTGGGAAAATAGAGAGAGAAAATCTTGTATTGGACAACACCGGAAAGCAGGGCGATACAGAGAAAGTGAACGGCAAAATTAAGATAGATATCGAAAAAATGTTTTTTGATGTCCAGCCTATATAGAAGACCGCCGAGCAGTAATACGGTTATGCCATACATAATGGCATATTCACGATAATATTTTTCAAACGCTAAATGGTATTCTGATAAAGTAAAGCCGAACCATGTGGCAAGTGTGGAAAGAGCCAGTGACAAAACAAGCCGGTTGTCAAAACGATACGCCAACAGCATAAACAAACCAGAAGATATCAAAAGATAGTTTTGCCAGGAATCGCCCAATGGATGAAATTGCGTTTCGATATAAGCGATATCCATCGAGAAAAACGCGCATCCGAAAAACAGTATGTAGTCAAAAGCGATATTGGGAGAGGCGACTTCATCTGTGGAGAATGTATTTCCTTTGATAAAGCAATAAACGAAGGCTGCCATAAAACATAAGGTTAAAGCCGAGATGATAGCTATATCACCAATATTGGCGAAGTACTGTTTAATGGTTAAACCGGCGCCAGTAATTATCAAAAGGATGCCGATGTAGAGGAAAAATCGCAATTCCCGGTGTACTGAAAAAAGCTTTTTGGAGTGAATATCCTGCAGCGCACGCAATTGATTAGCGCTTAGCTTCTTTTCATAAAACATCTTTTGTAGAAGTTTTTGTATGTTCACGGCAAAAGACTTTTAAATTATTTTTTTACTTTTTTTATTGGGAAAATTTTGGAGCTTATATTTATTGAGTAACATTATATAAAAAACGTTGCAAGAATAAAATGTGAAAGGGGAGAAACGCAGAAGATTAGAAGATTAGAGGATTGGAGGTTTAGGAAAAGATGTGCAAGATGAAGGGTGAATAGTGAAAAGGGCAAGATGTCTCCCTGCGGTTCGACATGACAAGTTTTCTGGATTGCCTGGTCAAGCCAGGCAATGACAGAGGCGGAGAACTGGATTCCCGTCTTCGCGAATGACGACGGTGGCACAAAGGGACAAAAAGAGATGTCTCCCCGGGGGTTCGACATGACAAGGAGGATTGCCTTCAGTTGGAAGCAGCTCTTTTACCGACCGGTTTATTCTTGAAAATGTATCTTTTATGCTTCGGTTGAATTTTTCAGAGAAATGTCTTATATTAATTCAGCCTGTGGGGGGTGGAGTATTGTTTTAAAACCCGCAGGGGATGAAATTCCCCGCGTGTAAGTAAAATAATGGAGGAATTTCAAATGCATACCTGGACATTAGACAAGCCGGACAATCTGATTGATTGGTGGGAAGAGAGCGTTGCCCAATTTGCCGATAGAAGACTGTTTGGTACTAAAGACAAAAACGGTGTTTATGAGTGGGTGACGTTTAAAGAAGTCGGCACACGGATTAACAATCTCCGTGCAGGGCTTGCCCAACTTGGAATTGACAATGGTGATGCTGTCGGCATTATTGCAAATAATCGTGTGGAATGGCCTGTTGCCGCTTTTGCCACCTGGGGGCGCATCGCACGCTTTGTGCCCATGTATGAAGCGGAGCTGGTTCAGGTATGGAAGTACATCATTAACAACAGCCAGGTAAAAGTCCTTTTTGTTGCAAAACCGGAAATCTACGAAAAAATAAAAGACTTTCCTAAAGATATTCCAACTCTTAAACATATATTTGTCATTGATGCAGAAGGTGATAACTCAATGGCCGCGGTTGAAAAAATGGGAGCGGCAAAACCAGTTCCACCTCAGCCTCCTAGCCCGACTTAGCGGATTCAGCCTTTGAATCATAAATTTTGCAAATTCCGGTCAAATATAATCAGGTATTTATGAAACGATGAAGACGCAAAAGCCACTGTAGTGAAGACCTACTTCCTTTTCATGATGTGAAGGATAGTGTAATCTTCGCCCATTATGTTTCTACGATGCACGAATCGCCAAAAAGATGGCAAGGCACATCGTTATTGGAGCGTGGTGGAAAACCGCCGTGTATCCAACGGCAAGGTTGTTCAGCGTCAGGTTCTGTATCTGGGTGAGATTAATGACTCTCAGCGGGAATCGTGGCGCAAGACAGTAGAAGTGTTCGAGGATGGACGTTCATCGTCCAGGACGATGGCGCTGTTTCCCGATGATCGGCTGGTCGAGATCAATGACGAGGATGTGGTGCGGATACGGCTTACGGATGTGGAACTGCGCCGTCCACGACAATGGGGTGCCTGCTGGTTGGCCTGTTGGCTATACAAGCCATTGGGACTTGATACGTTCTGGTCAGAAAGATTGCCGCCAAGCCGCAAAGGAACACACTGGGATTTAATTGTCCAGGCCCTTTGTTGTTATCGCCTGATCGATCCGGGGAGTGAATGGCGTTTCCATCGTCACTGGTACGATAGCTGTGCGTTGCCCGATCTTTTAGGAGCGGGTTTTGAGCTGGAGGAAATCCATAAACTTTACAAATGCCTGGATCACCTGCTTGAACATAAGCGGGCGTTGTTTGATCATTTAACCCAACGCTGGAAGGACATATTCAATGCCACATTTGATGTCCTTTTGTATGATCTGACCAGCACCTATCTGTTTATTATCTGGTGGGAACTCCCAAAGGACGCCTGAACCGCTACGAGAAAGACCTGACTCAACGGTCATGGCAAAAAGTTCGTGATGGCGTGGCTGTCAAACTGCTGCCTCAAGAAGATGAGGTTTACATCCTGGCGCAAAGTCAGGACCGAATCCTCAAAGAACGATCCATGCGACGGCGTCAGCTGAAACGATTAGGGGCACGGTTACATCAACTCAAGGGCATGGCCTTAATCCGGGATGAGTTATTGCTTAAACTGGGGACAGCCAAACAGCAATCCCCTTCAGCCTGGCGGCTTGTACAAATCGATATTCCCCAAAAGGACGAGGCGTTGCAATTCTCTCTGCGCAGGGACAAACTGCGAATGGTTCGCCGGCGCGAGGGGCGCTACTTGCTTCGGACAAATCTCGTCGGTCGTGACCCGGCCCAGATGTGGGAACTCTACATACAACTGGTTCAGGTAGAAGAAGCTTTCAAAAATATGAAAGGGGATCTGGCCCTTCGGCCCATCCATCACCAAAAGGAAGAACGGATTGAAGCTCACATCTTTGTAGCTTTCATGGCGTAGACACTGCACGCAACATTGCGGCGTCGTCTGCGTGATCTGGCGCCAGGTCTAACCCCTCGTGCAGTCTTGGAAAAGTTCGGTACGGTTCAGATGATCGACGTCCATCCCCCGACAACTGATAATCGAACCGTTGTGATGTCTCGATATACCAAACCGGATTCGGATCTGCTGCTATTGCTCAAACAGCTAAAGTTGTCTTTCCCTGATCAGCCGAAGCCCAAAATGGTCGTCCATTTGGCCCAGACCAAAGAAATGACGTTGTAGTGAAGACTTTTTTAATCTCCGTATTGATTTTAAATGACTTTTTTCTTGTTTTTACCGCCAATCCGCTAAGTCGGGCTAATCCCGAATACTGTTCCCAAATCGCATCGCCAGCCACCGGTTTTCGATGCAATACGATGCAAAATATCCCTTGACAAGCCAAAAGTTGTCCCCCTATACTTATGCCACAAAAAGGAAGTTCTTAGTGCGCCAGGCCAAGCTTGGCGAATCCAGTTGGTTGAGAAACCAGCCTGACAAAGTTAGCCGACCGTCAGAACCGAGTTTTGCA
>JQDQ01000090.1 GCA_000747625.2 Smithella sp. SCADC | reverse complement strand
TAAATGTACGTTTAATGTATTCTTTCTTTAAAGATACAGGATAAAATCCATGAATCCGATAAAATCAAAAAAAAGAAGCTTTTCTTTTTCTAAGTCTGTTAATTCACCGGTATTAGGCAATACAGTTTTTTTTGATCAGTCATATTTCCATCATATGTTACATTTGGAACGTAGACGTACGGAAAGATCAAAAAAACCATTTCTGCTCGTCTTGCTTGATATTTCACGTCTGATTAAGACAAAGCAAGACAAGAAAATAATTAATGAAATCAAACAATCTTTAAATTCATTGCTGAGAGAAGTCGATATGAGGGGCTGGTATCAACATAATACAATCATGGGAGTTCTGTTCACAGAAATAGCAGAGATGAATGAAGCTTTCATTGATACCGTAATTCACAAAATTTATGATCGCTTTCATGAAAAACTTCATCATGACTGGTTTAACAATATATATATATCTTATCATGTTTTTCCGGAGACAAACCAGGCATCATCGGAAGATGTGCCTTTTAACATAAATCTCTACCCGGACATTGAAACTAAAGGTTTAAGTAAGAGAACTGCTCTCCTGATAAAAAATATTGTTTTCGATCGTGCCGGAAGCGCTATGGCTCTTTTGCTTTTTTCACCTCTTTTTTTAATCATTGCGGCAGCCATCAAGGCTACTTCGCCCGGTCCCGTTTTTTTTCGTCAAGAGCGTGTTGGATTACATGGCAAAACATTTCTTTTCTATAAATTCAGATCAATGACAACAAATAATGACCCTCTCCAGCACAAAGAATATATTACAAAGTATATTAATCAGCAAAAATCGGCGGCAGTCGAACCGGGTATCTTCAAATTGACTAATGATTCCCGCGTCACAACTGTTGGTCAATTTATACGTAAAACCAGTCTTGATGAACTTCCGCAATTAATAAACGTATTAAAAGGGGACATGTCTCTGGTTGGGCCGCGTCCGCCTATTCCATACGAATGTGATCTCTATCATATTTGGCATCGTAGACGTTTACACTCAGCTAAACCGGGAATTACAGGTCTTTGGCAGGTTATGGGCCGAAGCCGCACAACTTTTGATGAAATGGTCCGGCTGGACCTTAAGTATTTGCGGGAATGGAGCCTGTTGCTTGATCTGAAAATTATCCTTATGACTCCTAAAGCAGTGATAGGCGGCAGTGGTGCATTTTAATTTTTCAACTTACGCTACACGTTTTCCTGGAATATGGAAACAAAACACATTGGGAAAGGTTCTATAATTTATGTTGCGCATTGGTGTTATAGGCTATGGGTATTGGGGCCCGAATATTGTCAGGAACTTCACTGCCGCTAACGGGTCCGAAGTGAAAATGGTTTGCGATATGAATCAGCAAACCCTTAAAAAAGTCAAAAAAGCTTATCCACAAGTAAGTGTCACTGATAATATCGACGAATTGATCAAAAACCCGGAAGTCGATGCAGTTGCGATTGTCACTCCGGTTTTTACTCACCATGATTTGGCTAAAAAAGCACTCGAAGCAGGAAAGAGTGTTTTTCTGGAAAAACCTTTCACCTACACTGTTGCTGAAGCCGAAGATCTGGTAGAACTGGCCGCAAAAAAGAATTTGAAACTGATGGTGGATCATACCTTTCTTTATACGGGAGCAGTGCGCAAAATTCGTCAGTTAATTGATGACAACATCCTCGGCAATCTCTATTATTTCGACTCCGTAAGAGTCAATCTGGGGTTATTCCAACATGATGTAAACGTTATCTGGGATCTTGCACCCCATGATATCTCCATCATGGATTACGTCATCGGTGAAAAACCACAGGCCGTTGTGGCCACAGGGGTCGGCCATTTTGACCGCAACCTGGAAGATATCGCCTACCTGACTTTTTATTACCCTGATAACGTCATAGCTCATATTAACGTCAACTGGCTCTCGCCGGTTAAAGTCAGGACTACATTGATCGGCGGATCGAAAAAAATGCTGGTATGGAATGATCTTGAGCCGGATGAAAAAATTAAAATCTACGACAAAGGTGTTAATGTAAAGACTAAGGAAGGACAATACAATCTGCTTGTTGACTACCGCTCGGGTGACATGTGGGCGCCTAAAGTTGTGCAAACTGAAGCGCTCAAGCTAATGGCTGAAAAATTTGTTGACTACGTAAAAAATGGCGGAACCGCTGTCAATGACGGCATTGCCGGTTTGAACAATGTCAGAATGCTGGAAGCCGCCAACAAATCCATCAATAATAAAGGCGAAATTACTTATATATGAATCACGTATGCATATCAGATGATGTTAAGCTCGGGAAAGATGTAAAACTTTCCAAATTTATCAACCTTTATGGCTGCAGTGTTGGTGACAATACAAAGATCGGGGCTTTTGTTGAAATTCAAAAAAATGCCTTTATCGGCAAAAACTGTAAAATATCGAGCCACACCTTCGTCTGTGAAGGAGTAACCATTGAAGACAATGTTTTCATTGGACACAATGTAGCTTTTATTAACGATACTTTTCCGAGGGCCACTGCAAAGGACGGGAAATTGCAAACGGAAGCCGATTGGAAAGTAGAGCCGACCCTTGTGAAGGAAGGAGCATCAATAGGTTCCGGCTCAACCATTCTCTCCAATGTAATCATAGGCGAGAATGCTATCATCGGCGCCGGCAGTGTAGTCACAAAAAATGTACCGCCCGACACGATTGTCGCCGGCAACCCGGCAAAAATACTAAGAAAGGTTAAGGATCAAGCGTAGCGCACCTTTTATTGTCCCCCGCCGGCGGGGGTGGCGTGAAACGCCGGGGGTGGACAAGGCCAATGAATGACACCAGGCTCAACAATGCTGATTTTCTCTGTAAAGAACTGATGCTGATTGATAAGATAGAAACCTCCACCTCCGTCACTGCGTGACACCTCCGCCAGCGGAGGACATTAAAGGGCGTTGTTTATTATTGTGACACAGTCTCCCGCCGGCGGGGGGACAATAGCGGTAACAGATTCGAAAAGCATAAAAGAGTAAACAGTTTCAGTGGCTGTTGGTCATCAATAGAGGAGTGATATTTTTATAAGAAACGCAAAGCGCACCTTTTTATTGTCCCCCGCCGGCGGGGGTGGCGTGAAACGCCGGGGGTGGATAAAACATTGAAGGTCTCCAACGCATTTGCTATGTAAAATGCATAAAAAATATAAAGTAAAAATTCATTTATAAGGATAAAGGATAAAGGATATGAACGTTCCATTTCTGGATTTAAAAGCTCAATACAAAAGTATCAAAGATGAAATTCATACGGCAATTGACGAAGTAATGGAAAAAACGGCTTTTGCCGGAGGGCCCTTTGTGGCCCAATTCGAACAGGAATTTGCCAAATTCTGTAACTGCAAGCATACTGTGGGTGTCGGAAACGGCACGGATGCTCTGTGGCTAAGCCTGGTTGCGCTGGGGGTCGGACGAGATGCTGAAGTCATTACCGTGCCCAATACTTTTATCGCCACCACCGAAGCAATATCTCTTGCCGGCGCAACCCCGGTCTTTGTCGACGTTGAAGAAAAAACCAATAATATAAATCCTTCTTTGCTTGAGGCGGCAATAACTAAAAAGACCAAAGCCATCATCCCCGTTCATTTGTTCGGACAATCTGCGGATATGGATCCCATCATGGCTATTGCCAAAAAGCATGGGCTGCATGTAATTGAAGACGCCTGCCAGGCGCATGGCGCGGAATATAAAGGAAAGAAAGCAGGTTCCATGGGCCATACCGGTTGTTTCAGTTTTTATCCCGGCAAGAATCTTGGCGCTTACGGTGAAGGCGGCGCCGTTGTGACCAATGACGACGCGCTGGCTGCAAATATGAGAATGTTCCGTGATCACGGACAGTCCAAAAAATACTACCATGGTATCATCGGCTGGAATGCACGGCTGGACGGCATTCAGGGAGCCGTGCTCAACGTTAAACTAAAATATCTGCAAGGGTGGAACGATGCCCGCCGGAAGCATGCCAAAGACTACACGGAAGGGCTCTCCGCGGTGAAGGAAGTTATCGTTCCGCAGGAAGCAGACTACGCCAGGCACATCTATCATATTTACGCCATTCGCGTGAAAGACAGAGACAAGCTCATGGCTTATCTGGCTGAAAAAGGCATCTCCTGCGGCATTCATTATCCCGTGCCTATTCATCTTCAGGATGCGTATAGCTTCCTCAAGAAAGGCAACGGCAGTTTTCCCGTTGCTGAAAAATGCTCGGAGCAATACCTGTCGCTGCCGATGTTTGCCGAACTGCCGGATGAACAAACCGCTTACGTTGTCGAGCAAATCAAAGAATATTATGCATGAGCCGTCGCTCATCAATCCGCTGGAAGAAGAAAACTGGAATAACCTGCTTATTTCCACACCGGGTTGTTCCTTTTTCCATACCTCCAACTGGGCCGACGTTCTGAGCAAATCATACAACTACACGCCTTTCTACCTGTGTGCCAGAAAAGAAAACACGTTTATCAGCCTTCTGCCGGTGATGGAAGTCAATAGCGCCCTCACCGGCAGACGAGGCGTTTGCCTGCCTTTCACCGACACGTGCGAACCGATTGCCGAAAACGCGCAACAGTTTCAAAAGCTGTTTGATCAGGCAGTCTCTCTAGGCAAAAAGCAAAAATGGAAATATCTGGAAATTCGCGGAGGAGAAAAATATCTATCCGCAGAACAGCCGGCAGAATTTTTTCATGGGCACAAGCTCGATCTGTCATCGGGACAGCAGCAGCTTTTTCTGAACCTGCGGGATTCAACACAGCGAAACATAAAAAAAGCGCAAAATGAAAATATCAATGTGACGATTTCCACATCGCCACAATCCATGAAGGATTTTTATCGCCTGAACACAATGACACGGAGGGAACACGGACTGCCGCCGCAGCCTTTTCATTTTTTCCGCAACCTTCATGAACTCATTATAAAGAAGGATTTGGGATTTATTGTAACGGCATCGGTAAACAATATTGCGATCGCTGCGAATGTTTATTTAAATTTTGGAAAGGAAGTCATCTACAAATATGGCGCTTCCGATAAAGCATTTCAGCATCTGAGGGCGAACAACCTGGTGATGTGGGAAGCCATAAAATGGAGCGCTGATCACGGCTTTGAAAAACTTTGTTTTGGACGGACGGAACCGGAAAATAAAGGGTTAATGCAGTTTAAAGCAGGATGGGGAGTCAAGCCATACCAGATTTATTATTACAGATATGACTTACAAAAAAATGTTTTTACCTCGGATTCTTCAGATATCAATCCTTTGTTTAAAAAAATATTTTCAAAACTACCCTTACCGGTTTTGGAAATGCTGGGCAGAATACTTTATCGCCACATGGGCTAAAAATAAGATTTTGTCTCATTAAACCTTGCAAATTATTGAATAATGTTTTAATAATGAGCCAATTGCAAAACTCCCGATTCTGTCATTCCCGCGGGGCTTTTGGCGGGAATCCAGATGGTAGTACCTACTTGCATAAGTTCGTGATTTGTCATTTCGACCGCAGGGAGAAATCTATTTAGTAATCTCGCAGATTTCTCAGTCACTCCGTTCCTTCGAAATGACATCGTTTTTCTGCAAGTAAGCAGTAGCTTCCTGAAATCATGGATGCCCGACAAGAGCATTCGGGCATGACAAAACGTTTTGCAATTGGCTCAATAGAATAAATAATTAAGGAGAAAATCAATGGATTTAAAAATAGGCTTATTAATTTTAGTCGTTATTCTTATTCTGCTGATAATATTTTGTATTCCCGTTCTTTTACAGATATGGCGTGTGTCGAAAGATTTGACAATCA
>JQDQ01000089.1 GCA_000747625.2 Smithella sp. SCADC | reverse complement strand
TCCACGCCAGCCAGAACAAAACTCAATTACAAAGAACAGAAAGAACTCGAGCATCTCACCGAACACATCGAGCAGATGGAGCAAAGAAAAAAGGCACTGGAAGAAGCATTCCAGGGCCCGCCCAAACCAGGCTCCAGCCTCGCCCACGCCAAAAAGGAATACGACGAACTCTGCCGTCTCATCGAGTCGGACCTTCTGCGCTGGGAAGAGTTGGCGGACAGGTTATAGTGGACAGGTCCTAGCGGACAAGTCCAAGGCTGCATTCAGGTCCCGGACTTCCTGCCCTGCGCTCGCCAGCCCGCGCCTGCTGCCCCACGCTTACCCCATCCGCGCCTGCCCCGCCCACTGCATAACCATGCACAAAATTCGCATAACCCCTTGCCTTGCATGCGCGAGAAGAGTAAACTCGCCGGAAATACTTTGGGAGGCTGTACATGACCACAGACAAAGAGAACAAAGGATCGCGTTTTGAATCGATGTGCGTCCCCGGTTCCCTCGAGCCTGCTGATTTAGCATCGCTGGACTGGAGCAAGCTCGGTTTTTCGGTAACGGTAACTCCATACATGGGAGGCAGTGTCGCCGGGCCCGATGGTGTTTTTGAACCATGCGCGGTAGTGAAAACAGGAGTATTGCGTGTACCACCCCAAGCATGCGCGCTCAACTACGGACAGTCCATATTTGAAGGCATGAAAGCCCGCCGGGGGGTCGATGGCAAAATTCGCCTCTTCAGGCCCGAAGCGAATGCCGCACGATTCGCCAGGAGCGCCGAGCGCTTCATGATGCCTGCCGTGCCCCAGGACCTCTTCATCGAAACCGTGACAAAAGTCGTCAAGGCTAACCGCGACTACATCCCGCCGGCCGAAAAAGGCTCGCTCTATATCCGCCCGGTGCTGTTCGGAATCGGAAAAACACTGCAGCCCGCCCCTGCCGACACAACCATGTTTGTCGTCTATGTCCAGCCGGTCGGAGTCTATTTTAAAGGCATGGCGACTATCTCCATAAAAGCTGACGACACCTTCCAGCGCGCCGCGGCTCGCGGTACCGGCTGGGTCAAAGCAGCCGGCAACTATGCACCCTGCTTCCTGCCCGCCTACGAAGCCAAGCACGAAGGCTTTTCCGACGTCCTCTACCTCGACCACGACGGCGTCAACGTCGAGGAAGTCGGCAGCGCCAACTTCGCGATGGTCAAGGGCGGCAAGCTCTACGTCGCCGACTCCCCCTCGATCCTCAAGGGCATAACTCGCGACTCCGTCATGCGAATCGCCATGGAAATGCTCGGAATCGA
>JQDQ01000088.1 GCA_000747625.2 Smithella sp. SCADC | reverse complement strand
TGAAGCCTTCTGTACCGGCACCGCCGCCGCCATCTCCCCTATCGGCTCCATGAAGTGGAAAGGCCAGAGCTACACCTTCGGCGGCGGAGCCATCGGGCCCATCACCCAGAAGCTCTTCGACGCCATCGACGGCATCCAGACCGGGCGCCGGCCCGACCCCTATGGATGGACTGTGGTGGTGGAGTGAGGAAAACGAGATCGCGGGCGGTAGGCGCTGCCGGCTGAATGAGTAGGCGGTAGAAGCCGGGCCCTGGCGCAGATGGCGGAAACTGAATGAGTGGACGCCCACCTGGCCGGCCGCACCCTGGCCGGCCAAGGCCCCACCGCTTGATGCGCCGCCCCTGAATTTGCTATATTTGCATTCGGCTGCCGCAGCGGCAGCCGCAACGGGGAATTAGCTCAGTTGGTAGAGCGATAGGTTCGCAATCTATAGGTCAGGGGTTCGAATCCCCTATTCTCCATAAGGAATTACAGAACATTTGATGCTTGAAAAACGGCAATATAACGGAAAAATGTAACGGAAACCGGTACAAACACAAAGGGGGTTTGCCATGCCCCGATCAGCAAAAGCAATTCGCTGGGAGATTTACTCTCGCCCGAACGCGAAGCAGGGCAAGCCGGTTTACTATGTGCGCGCTGTTGACATCCAAACAAAGAAAGCCCTGCTCACCCGTTCCACTGGTAGCGATTCACGGAAGGCCGCCCGCGAGCTGATCGCGGAGCTCTCCGCGAAAATGGACTTTACGCGCCTTGCCGCGGCGAAAACTGGCAACGTTGACGCGGCCTCTGCTTCGCAGATGGAAAACATGCCGCTATCGGAATACTTTGTACTGTTCTGGAACAAAGAAAAATCATTCTACCTGCTGGCCCGCGCTGATTCCGGCAAGCCGTTATCTTCTGCTTATGTCGCCGCGCAGTATGCAAATGTAAAAACGCATGCGGAACCCTTTGAGGGATTCAAAACAACGGCCCTGCGCGATGCAAACTTATTCCTGATCGAGACCTATATCCGCCACTTGCGCGCAAAGGGCGTATCGGGAAATGTAGTAGGCGACTGCCTGAACGCGATCCGCACGCCGCTCTCATGGGCAATGAAACGCGGCCTTGTGCTGGAACCATTCTCATTCTCCGGCATTATTCGCCCGAAGGAAACCTATAGGACGCGCGGCATGATCACTCGCGAAGAGCTCGCAAGAATTATCGCCCTTGATGTAGCCGATACGATACAGCCACGGCCCCGATTAAAGAAAGGCGAAACGCACGAAACACCTGGCCCCGTTGATCTGCGAATCAAAGTAGGTGTTCTGCTGGCCCACCTGGGGGCGATGAGGGCGGGCGAGATTCGCGCCCTTCGTTGGGCAGCGATTGATTTTGAGCAGAACAGAATCCACATTGAGCAGAACTTTGTTGAGGGCGATGGCCTAAAAGCTCCAAAACGTGAATCATACGGCATCGTGCCGCTTGCTGAACCCTTGCGCGAACCTTTGCAAGCTCTCCGAACCCTTGCGTTCAAGCTGGGGCGCTATAATATAAACGAGTATGTGCTGTTCTCGCTCACAACACCGAACAAGCCCATATCAATAAAAGGGCTTGAACATGGCTACTCTCGTCTTCTGGAATGGATCGGTATTCCACCTGAAGCGCAAAAAGCTCGCCGCCTTACCCTGCACGGGGGGTGGCACTTCGCCGCTTCCTTGCTGGCTGACGAGATCGGCCCCGCTCTCGCCCGCAAAATCACCCGCCACCGAAGCCTGCAAGCCTTCAAAGGTTACGATCACGAAAGCGCCGAGGCACTGGATGCTGCGCGAAAAGCCTTGCAATTCGAACCGAAGAACGAAAAAGCAGCAGAATGAATAGCACTTTTAAAGCATTTATAGGATTTTGATGCTATTTGATAGAATCTTACTATTCAGGCGTATAGCTGTACGTAGGGGTTCCTGAAGAACCCCCTTTTGACTGTATCAAGCCGCAATAAGCAGCCTGTATTGTCTTCCAAATGCTCTCTGACTATCTTGAAAAGGCCATCCAAAAGAGACACAAAAAAGGCTTTCGCCTTTTTCCGGTACAGCACCATCAGGTTCATCACCAGGTAGACCAGCATGATTGCACTCTCACTCGTCTTTCGGAATTTCGTCCCGATCCGATCCAAGGAGTATCGCCGCTTCCCTTCCCCAAACTTCCCTTCGACCGCAATCCTCGTGCTTTCATCTTCCCGCTCGATCCTTCGTTGCTCGCGAAGGATTGCTCGATTCTTTTCACTCTCGGCAAACGGCCGCCCCAGCTTCGGCCCTGAAAGCCGTATCCCATATTCCTGGCAGTACTGAAGATTTTCTCGTGTCCGGTATATTTTGTCTGCGCATACAACTTCGGGATAGTGTCCATACCGCCGTTTGTACTGCTCGATTTGTCCCTTCAAATCCTGACTCTCGTTATACGCTTCCCACGAAAGCCGATGCACTTCCACAAGTCCATTCACCAAGCTCACCGACAGCTTCGCCCCAAACTTATACATCCCGCGTGCTTTGCCTCTCGCAATCGGCCGCACATGCGGCCTTGAGATGCTCAGTATCCTTCCTTCAATCGAATGGCTCTTCTTCGTGTACAGGTGTCGCTGCTGCCACACCAGCTCATGGATCACCACAAGATCGCTATACTGCTTTCTGGAAAGCCCGCCCAATCCCACCAGACCCTTGTAATCATTGATGATTCTCAGATTCCGCTCAATGTACTGCAGTTGCTTTTTCAGTGCTTTCCGTATCGTCTGCTCCCGTGGCTTGCGATTCCGTATGAACCGCAAGAATTCTTTTCTCGCAATCTTCCGATACGTCCGCGGCTTTTCATACCCTGTCGGAGCCTGTTCATGCAGCGTATCGATGATCTGCTCGGTTTTTCTCCTCGCCTCATCCAGCAGTGTCACATCATGCGGAAAGCGTATGTCTATCGGCGCGCAGGTTGCATCAACAATCAGTGTTCCTTTGTTCCCTCCTTCCGGAGGTTCTTGATCATCATGAGATTTCTCAGCTTCCTCTTTCTGGCGTTCGATGATCATTGCGTTGATCTCTTTCAGAATATTTCCCGATAGTCTTTTTCTGAAATGCACCATCATGCTGGGATCAAAGGGCAGTTCATCTTTATACCCTTCGAATCCCAGAAAGTATTGGAGGTATGGACTTTCCCGAATATATTCAACCAGTTCTTCATCAGCCAGCTTTGATTTTTCTTTGATAATGAGAGCGCCTAACGCGACTCGAACCGGCAGCGCAGGTCTGCCATTATTCGACACAAAAAGCGCAGCATATTTTTCTTCAACCCTGTCCCACGGGATCAAATTAGCCAGAATAACCCACCGATTCTGCCGATTCAGTTTCCCTCCAAAGACCATGTCGAACTTCTCAAATTCGGGTACTTTTTCTTTCGTTCGGTACATTCTTTCCCTTTCAAGTGCACGGGTTTTGAGGCAATTTCTGCAATTTTCATGCACTTTCCAAGGTTATTTTATCATGTATTCTTTTATCTTACAAGGTATTATGAATTTTTCAAGAGTCTCTAACTGCATGATGGTGGTTATGGTGATTCTCTAGGCTGATGGCTGTAATATTGCGACAATAATTCTTTGGCTCGCGGCTGCTACAACCCAAAAACCATGCCTTCGGTAAACCATTGAAACTAAAACTCAAGCTTATCTTGCTCACTATTTGTGCTCTCTTCAATTTCGAAATCAGTGTTGAATTGCCTGAGAGATAACAAATAGAGTTGGTCCGAAAAGGCGTTTTCTCACCTGCTGATCATGGTTCTGATTTTGCGTTCCAGCATCAGATCGAAATCGCTGCCAGGGCATCCAGGATATTCCCGATTGGGAACATTGCGCGGAGGTGGTCAACCGTTTCGAGAAGCTTGAGAAACTCAGGAAGGGGTGGTGAGGGACAACCAATCTACAACAATGGGAATCACTGAAATACCCAGACAGAGCCACCATGATTCCGGGTTGGAAATCTATTTATTGTCCGAAGTCATGACCTGACCCACAGGAATGCCGGAAGAGCCGAAAATGAAGACGCGGCTCCATAACAAAATGCTATCAGACTTTCATTCCCTGTTTATGGTTTAAGATTTCATACCTCTCTAAATTTAATCCATGCACGGAGGTATGTATGGCGATTATCCGACTTGAAAAGGTAAAAAAAACGTACCCACTTGGAAAAACAGTGGTTCCGGCGGTAAAAGGCGTCGACTTTGAAATTCAAAAGAGTGACTTTATCTCATTGGCTGGTCCTTCAGGATCTGGGAAAACGACTATTTTGAACATGATTGGCTGTATCGATACGCCCACAGAAGGGGTCGTAGAAATAGATGGTGTAAAGACCTCGGATTTAAATGATAAGGAGATTACCAGACTCCGGCATCGCACTATCGGCTTCATTTTTCAGTCCTTTAATCTCATTCCCGTTCTGAATGTGTACGAAAACATTGAATTCCCTCTTCTGATTGGAGATACGGGAATCTCACAGAAGGAACAGAAAAAATGGATACAATTCTTAATTGAAGAAGTAGGATTGGGACAGTGGCAAAAACATCGGCCCAACGAGCTTTCTGGTGGACAGCGGCAACGGGTCGCCATTGCACGGGCGCTGGTCACAAAACCTAAGATTGTGCTGGCCGATGAGCCGACGGCAAACCTGGATTCCGCCACCGGTGAGACCATCATCAACTTGATGAAGAAAATGAACAAGGAATTGGGCACCACTTTCCTCTTCAGCACCCATGATCAAAAAATTGTGGATCTGGCGGACCATGTGATCCGGCTCAAGGACGGCCTCGTTTCAGAAAATTATCGGCCAAAGGCGGTGTAACATGGTCATCCTGAAAATTGCCTTCAGAAATCTTCTGGAACACAAGGTAAAAACGGCCATTGTGGGTACCCTTATTGCGTTGGCGGTCATGTTCATGGTTACGGGCAATTCAATTTTGGATACGATCCGGACCGGTATGAAGCAGAGCTATTCCGCCAATTATACCGGGGACCTCATTGTGCACGGGACATCGAAAGACAGCTTTTCCCTCCTCGCTTCAGGTCCTGGCGCCGCCTCCGGTTCGGATATTCCGCAAATACCGGAGTTCCAGACAGTCCGCAGCAGTATTGAACAGATGCCTCAGGTGCAGTCTGTTCTGCCTCTGCTCTCCGGGTCTGCAAGCATCAGTTTAAATGAAGAAACTGCGGGATTCACCATGTTATGGGGAGCCAATTTTGATGAATACGCACTGATGTTTCCTGATTCTCTTGAATTTACCCAGGGCGGATTTCCGGAAGAGCCAGGCCCCTATATTCTGTTGTCAGAAAGTGTCCGGGAAGCTGCGGAAAAAGAAACTGGGAAACCCCTTCATATCGGAGATTCAATCACCCTGGCAGGTTTTGGCGCCAGCGGGAGCCGTCTGCGGGAGGCGACGATTGCCGGGTTCTTCCGGTTTAAGCGGGGTAATGAACAGCTTAATCTGGTATCTCTTATAGATGCAAACATCCTCCGCAGTTTAAAGGGTATGACCAGGAACCCAATGGGGGTGGATATCGCCAGCAGTTCCTTGGGCGCTAATGGAACTACAGAAGCTGCGACTACAGATGATGAACTCTTCGGTAATGGGGGAAGTCTGGTTCAAACGATCCAGCCAGTCCAGTCGGGTGCCTTGGTGAATTATGATGCTATTCTAGGGGATACCTCGATCCGGAATAGATACACCGAGCTTGATCCCAATGCATGGAATTTTTTGCTTATCCGTCTTAAGGATTCAGCCTCTATACCGGCAACACAAGAATCGATTCAGACCATGCTGACTACCGGCAGCATCGATGCACAAGTCTCTGATTGGAGCTGGGGGGCCGGCACGGTGGCAACCCTGGCAATGGCCCTGCAGTTTATTTTCAACATCATCATCGCCATTATTCTTGTGGTGGCCATCATCATCATCATGAACACCCTGGTCATCTCCGTAACCGAACGGATTCCCGAAATCGGGACCATCCGGGCCATCGGAGCGGGAAAAGGTTTTGTCCGTCGCATGATCCTCTGGGAAACCCTGACCCTGTCGGTGGTGGCCGGCCTTGTGGGCCTCCTCATCGGTTCGGTGCTTCTCCTTGTGGTGAATAGGGTTGGTATTGCTTCCAGCAATATGTTTTTTGCAATCCTCTTTGGCGGGTCTACCCTGCGGCCTGTGCTGTCCATGGGATCTCTTGTCTGGAGTCTACTTGCGGCAGTTGCAATTGGTCTAGTTTCAAGCCTGTATCCTGCGTCGATTGCCTTGAAAATCGCACCAGTCAAGGCGATGCAAAAAATTTAGGAAGGTAACCATGTTACAAATGATACGAATTGCCCTGAGAAACATATCGCGGCAAAAAAAACGAAGTATCCTGTTGGGAAGCGCGATTGCATTCGGGTTTTTGGTGATTACCCTGGTTAATGGATTTACCGGAGGACTTCTGAAAACTACCAAGGAAAACCTTTCCCATCTTTTTGGGGGTCATATTTATATAAGCGGCTCCATCGTGAGCCCCCTGGGTTCGGAACTGCCCATGATCCAGGATAGTTTCGCCGCAGAAGAGGCTATCAAGGCCATCTCGGATCGAGTCGCTTCGGTGCAGTACCGTTCAAAGACGACGGGTACCCTCTATTTCGGGAACAAAGAACAAACCCAGAAACTGGAAGGGGTCGATTTCGCTGCGGAGCAGTCCTTCCGGACCAATATTGATATAAGCAAGGGTAGCCTTGCGGATATTGATAAGCCGGGCTCTCTGATACTTCCGGAGGCTACGGCGAAAAAACTGGGCGTCGAGATTGGAGAGACCCTGCTCTACCGAGCGAGTACGGTAACGGGCCAGCAGAACATTGGCGAATTTACTCTCATTGCCACAACAACCAGCAGCAGCGTTATGGTGATGGACACTGGATATACTTCCAAGGCCTACCTGAATACCCTCATCGGCCTGGATGAGGGGGACTATCAATCCATCAATATATTTCTTAAGGACGTAGCGGAAGTACAAACGGTGGCCGATAGGCTCTATAGCAACCTTGCCAGCAATGCTCCGGTTAGTCCCCGTATTTCCGCGGATTCTACCAGCAGTCCCCGCAATATGTCCGCCATGCGGAGCAGCCTCATGGGGATGAATCAGATTGTTCAGGTTGCCAAGGAGGAGCAATGGAAGGGCACCAAATTTTCCGTGACTACCATAGAGGACCTCATGTCGCCCATTTTGTCGCTGCTCTCCATTATTCAGGCAGTGGCCTTCTTGGTCTTTATCATCCTGCTGGTGATCATCATGGTAGGAATTATGAATTCCTATCGGATGGTTATGATTGAGCGAACCGAAGAAATCGGCACCATGCGAGCCCTGGGAGTCCAGAAGTCGGGGATACGAACTATCTTTTTCACCGAAGCCCTGTCGGAGGCTGTGCTGGGAACCGCAAGCGGCTTTGTACTGGCCCTGCTGATTGGAGGTATCTTGAGCCTCATCAATTTTGGCAGTGGCAGTTTCCTGTCCCTCTTTCTGGCCAGGGGGCACTTTGTGCTTCAGTTCTCCATTCCGGAGGCGCTCAAGAACATGCTGATAATCTGTGTCATGAGCATCATGGCGGTCTATCTCCCCGCCCGGAGTGCGGCAAATCTGGAACCCGCCCAGGCCTTGCGGGCAACCTATTAAGGGCAATGTGTCCCTGGGTCCGAGGGCCGGGCTGAGACATCGAGCCAACGGGCTTCGGGGGTCCACATTTTTATTATAGTCAGGAGTTTTGTATGAGAAAGAGATATGCGTTAGTAAGTCTGGTTATAGTGCTTCTGCTGGTGCCGATGTCCGGAATTTTCGCACAGGCCGCTTCCGCGGTCCCGGATTTCAAGGCTATGCTTAAGACCATCGATGAACGGAGCAATTTTACCGGTAGGGACTTTTCCGCAAAAATAAAAATGGTCAGCGAAGATCCCGAAAAAGGAACCACGACCCGGGTGGCCAAGACCTTCCGTCGTGACCGGGATGACAGTTTTTTGATACTCTTTATGGAACCGGCGGATCAGCTCGGTCAGGGGTATCTGAAGCTGGGGGACAATATGTGGTTTTATGACCCTCAGAGCAGAAAATTTACCCACAGTTCTCTTAAGGAGAATGTGCAGGGCACGGATGCTAAAAATTCCGATTTTAGGCAATCCACCTATTCTGTCGATTATACCGTCACTTCCTGGACCGAAGGGAAACTGGGAGCCTACGATGTGTGGATTCTGGAATTGCAGGGGGCAACCAACGAAGTAACCTATCCCTATAAAAAGATCTATGTGACCAAAAAGGACCAGCTGCTGCTGAAAAGCGAAGATTACTCCCTTTCCAAGCGCTTGTTGCGTACTTCATATTTCACAAGCTATGCAAAAATAGGTACTTCCTATATCGCCAATTCGGTCATGTATGTGGATGCCCTGGTCCAGGGAAAACGGACAAGCATAACCTTTACGGATATTTCGCTGGATAATCTGCCAGACTCGGTCTTTACCAAGGCTTATTTGGAACGGGTTAACCGCTAGGGAGGCTGCCATGAATATGCGAACATTGTTCTATAGTATTGTTTCAGCAGGTCTATTGATGGCCGGCCTCTTCCCCCTGCAGGCCCAGACTGATGATGAGCTTTTCGGGTCCTCCGAAAGCCTTGTCACAGAGGCTCCACTGGTAAAACCTGTGGAATCATCTGCCTCTGATATTTCAACAGGATTACTGAAGACCGAGACCGTAAAAATAGGCGGCGCTTTTACCTTCAGCCTTGCCGGAACTGCTGCGGGAGATTCAACGATCTTTTCTGATTATCCGACTCCTTCCGTTGTATCTTATGCAGACCTCTATGCCGATGCCCGGCCCGCGGATAATTTCCGATTTTTCATCAAGGGCCGTTTTAGTTATCCCTATACCTCCGACTCTTCGGGAAATAATCCCTTCAGTTTACGGGAAGCCTATGCGGATATAGAGCCCCTTTCCGGAATCAATGCCCGTTTGGGAAAACAGACCGCAAACTGGGGTGTAGGGTACTTTTTCAGCCCAGGGAATTTGCTGGACTTCGGGACCATCGATCCGGAAAATCCGACGGAAGAACGAACCGGTCCCCTGGCGGTAAAATTCCAGCGGTCCCAGCGCACCAGCAACTATTACCTCTACCTCCTGCTCGACTCTGCCTATTCGGGCGGTCCCATTGGCCTTGCCCCCAAGGCGGAATGGGTGTTGGGTTCCTCGGAACTAAGTCTGGGTGCCTACTGGCAGAATGATAAACCCTGGGCCGTGACAGGCAGTATAACCTTTCCCATGGGGCCTCTGGACATGTTTGTCGAAGGAGCCGTGAAGGGCAATATAGACAAGAATTTCCTGGTGCTAAATGGTCCGGCCCTGACAGCAGAGACTCGGCAGGATAAAATCTTTGGCCAGGGAACAATCGGCTTTTCATGGTCCATGGATGACAGTGAGGGGCGGTATTCCCTGTCTCTGCGGGGACAATACTATTACAACGGCCTTGGATACGAAAATTCGGATCTGTTCATTGCATATCCCATGCAGGTTGCATCGCTTTTGCAACAGAAAACTATTACCGTCCAGGATCTTAAGGAACGGGGTCAGCACTATGGGGCAGGTAGCCTTGGAATCAGTAAAATACTGTCTTCCGATTTTGGTCTGTCCTTTTTCTGGCTGGGAAATTTAAGCGACAGTTCAGGGAAAACAAGTGCAACTCTGTCCTGGAGCGGTCTGGATAAGTTGAACTGCAGCATTGCATATTCTTATGCCTATGGTCAGGAAGGCACAGAATTCCGCCCCGTTGGAAGCGTTGCTTCATCCATTACCTTGAAGGTTTCCCTTTCCATGGCTACATTCTAAGGGAGGAGTTGACCGATGAAAGCGCGGGTATTGGTAATAGAGGACGACCAGGCTCTCGCAGATCTGATGGTGTTGTACCTGGAAAGGGAAGGGCTGGAATGCCATATTGCCCCATCGGCAGAAGCAGCCCTGCCCATTATGGAGCAGAACGAAATAGATCTGATTCTGTTGGATATCAACTTGCCTGGAATGGATGGGTTCGAGTTTCTTCAGGAATTGCGCACCCATTGCACAGTACCCATTATTATTGTGTCAGCTCGGGAAACGGAAGAAGATATTATTACAGGCCTTTCCATGGGGGCAGATGAATATATAACCAAACCGGTAGCCCCTCGAGTGCTGGTAGCCCGGGTGCGGGCTTTGCTTCGCCGTATGCATATGCAGAATAATGATGAAGCTGGACGCCGCGAAACTCAGTTCGGCCCATACACAATCGACTTTGATGCCTGCATGCTGATGAAGGGCTCTGAGCGGGTTCCTCTTTCTGCCAGGGAGTTTGATGTGCTGGCCTTTCTGGTTGAAAATGCAGGCAAGACCTATGCACCTGAAGAAATCTACACCCAAGTGTGGGGTCAGCAATACGGCGATATAACTACTATCGGAGTGTATATACAGCGGCTCAGAAAAAAAATCGAAGCAAATCCTGCAGAGCCAAGATACTTGATTACCGTGAAAGGGAAGGGGTACCTGTTCAGCTATGACAATTAAAACCAAATTGCTGGTTATCGTTTTGGTCATTGTATTGTTGCCGCTTATTTCGGGGGGACTCCTGATTGCCTATCAGCGGTTCACCGCAGGAACTTCCTATTCTTTTTTATTGATGGAATCGGTGCAGAATGTATCCCGACGGGTACAGCTGTTTCTTGATTCTGGAAATTATGATGCATTTTCAAAGCTTCCAGATGGTACTGAAATCGTAATAAAAAGTGATGATGGCCGCATCCTGTTCCAGAACCCCACAACCCTGGATATTTCTGCATTTGGGAAAGATACCAAGCAGGATTACCACATGTTTCGCTTTAGTTCAAAATCTGGCTCCGGCACCGTGTATCTTTCCTATCCTTCCAGTGATGTAAAAACCAGAGACCTTTATGGGCTTCCGTTTAAAATCGTATTTGCTATTATCATTCTGTTTATAATCGGAACTGCTCTGGGCATTTTGAAGGGCCTGGATGTGTCCATTAGAAAACTGGAGAATGCCACCAAAAAAATTGCATCGGGCGATCTGGATTTTCCCGCCGATGAATTTATAACTTCGGACCTGGCATCTTTGGGGCAGGCGTTGGATCAGATGCGAATCCAGCTTAAGGAAGACCGGGAACGTCGTGATCGCTTTATTATGGGAGTTTCTCATGACCTTAAAACACCCCTGGCGGGAATTCAAGGATACACTGCGGCACTTCGGGATGGGATGGCAGATACACCTGAAAAACAACAAGCCTATTACAAGATTATTGCTGATAAGGCCTCCATCTTGGAAGGTCGGCTTGGTCACCTCATCAATCTGGCAAAAGTGACCACCAATGAATGGTATCAAACTCTGGAAGAGCAGGATCTGAACAGTTTTCTGGAAGAAACCGGCAGGTCGCTCGCGGAATATGCTTCCTTTCATGGGTTTTTCCTGGAAATTAAAAATGAACTACCAAAACCATGCCCGCTTTTGTTTGACAAGGATATGATTCGTCGGGTTTTTGAAAACCTTGTTTCCAATGCCTTGGCCTATGGGGATAAAACTATACCTGTTCTAATACACGGTCGGAGGGTTTCAGATTCGGAAACTCTAGAAATTATAGTAGAAAACGGCGGCACGCCCATTCCACCTGAACATAGGGATAAACTATTTGAACCCTTTTTCCGGGGCGATCGAAGCAGAAACAGTTCTGGCTTCGGCCTGGGCCTTGCCTCGGTAAAATCCATCATAGAGTCCCATGGCTGGACTATCAACCTGGATACCCAAGCCATGAACCGTACCCGGTTTGTTATACAAATTCCATAGAACTACTTTCCCATTCGAGGGGCATTGATGCATTTCCGCTGTGTAGGTCGAGAAGGCCAAACGCGAGCTTGATCCCCCACCACCCCGCAATCCTTTTGACCAGCGCTGCCAGCGCATCCAGGAGGTTCCCGATTGGGAACATTGCGCGGAGGTGGTCAACCGGCTCGAGAAACTGGAGAAGCTCAGGAAGGGCTGGTGAGGGAAAAGCCATGCTATTTCATAATGACGCCCCGGCCGGACCGTGCAATCTCTTGTTCGATCCTGCTTTTATCATTCACCCTTGATAATAGGTACTCCCAGCAGGCTGGATACGAGCGCGTGCACTGCAGCAATGGGCAGGAACACGACAATGCTGATCATCATGCTGATTTCATACAACAGGTTGCTTTTTTCGACTGGCTTTCCTTTTATACGATTTCGGAACGCGCTCAAAACAATGCCATAGGCGTTTCCGAACATGATTGCGCGTATCGCGCCCAAAATCCCGAGCGCTTTTGTTGTTCCATATGTATCGACTATCTGCTGCCAGGAGGCAGCAGATGGGTGACCTCTCGTGTCGGCGTAGTGCTGGGCGAAAAACACAGCCTTTACTTCATCATCGGGAATGCCGTCAGTGACACCAGCCAAAAGCTTTTGAATTTCTTCATTGCTCATACCCTGCTCGAGTGCCATTTTGGTATGCCCATAGGTGCATACCTCGCAACCATTGACCTCGGTTACCGCCAGCATGATCCTTTCGATAAATTCAGGACTGATTTCCTTGCGTTTTTTGCCTTTGACCATATACTTCATGGTTCTTAATGCTTGATAAAGGATGATATATCCTTCCGGAAGCGAATACATTTTTTTATAAAACTGCTGCGCCATAGTTATAACTCCTTTGAGTAATAGAGGAATTTTCAGCTGTATTTTGCACGCTCACTCATTTGAACTTGAAGCCTTCATAGAAGATTCTTGCATTCTTGAAATGCCTTTTGAAATACCGGCTGTGTTGTTTGATCATTTTCTCTGGTCCGCATATATAGACATCCGTACCGGCTTCCAGCTCATATCCATCAAAATGTAGACGGTCTGATTTGGCAGTGTCGACAAAATGAACTGAAAAACGTGGATTGTCTTTTTGATATTTCTCCAAAAAGTCTTTATAGACAGCTTCTTCTTCTCCCCGAAAGGAATAGAACAAGGTGATGGTTTTATCGGCTGTATGTTTTTTCAGATAGGAAATGAAGGGTGTAATCCCAATCCCTCCCGCAATCCAGAGCTGTTTATCTCTCCCCTTCTCGAAATCAAGGTGTCCATAAGGACCATCCAGAGATATCGCAGTGCCTTCTTTCAATTCGGAATACAGCTGCTTCGTATAATCTCCAAGACCTTTGATGGTAAGATATATGATTGAGCCGTCACCTCCGGATATAGAAAAAGGATGAGGAGCTTTTTCAATACCTTTTTGAAAGATTTTCAAGAATACATACTGACCGCTTTGATAAACCAGAGTTGTTTCAAGTTTAATGGCAATCTCGATGGATGATGCACTTACTCTCTTGATATCGGTTATTTTCCCCTTGTACCTGAACTGTGCTTTTTGATAGAAAAACAGCATGTACAACCCAGCTGACAAACCCATTAAGGAAGTGAGACCAACCCAGATGCTCAAGGGTGAAAATTCGAACAAATTGTACCGGCTCGAAAAGTAAGTATGATAAACACCTAATGCATACGGAATAATCAATAAGCGGTGAAAGATCCGCCAATTTTCATACTTCATTTTTTTACTGAAAAGTGCAATCAGAACTAAAACAATAAACAATATTTGCCCGAAGCTTCCAAACGCGGCGGAAAGAGTTTTTTCTCCCCCATTGGATATTTCTGCTACCGATTCAGAAAGCCTGCCATGAATAAAAATCAAAGCCACGGAAAAAATGGCCAGGTACTTGTGAAACACATACACATTCTGGAGTCCGCCAAACCATGTTTCAATTCTCTTATTTCTGGTTGAAAGAATAAATACAAGAAAGAGACCTGACAACGATAACCCCGCCAGAATATGGCTGAGCCGATCCAATGGAATTATTTCGATGCTTGGCGTTGCCAAAATCCATATGAGCAGGGTCAACCCCAAAATACCGAAAATCAGCAAAATACCTTTAAATGTTTTCACTATTACTTCCCCTTAGGCATTTTTCTAAAATAGCGAAGTAAAATGTTGGGAGCAATTAATTAGAGATGAAAAGTATATAACAACAAAAAAGCCGGAAAAGAGAGACATGAAGAGCCACTCACTCGAGCAGCTCTTCGCAGTCTTTTCAAAATTCAGATAAATGCGCCTATAAAACCCACATGATCACTGATGGGAAATAAGTGATGATGAACAATACAACAATCAATGACAGTAAGAAAGGCCACACTTCTGCAATCGAGTCTTTCAAGCTGGCCCCAAGGACACGCGATGAGGTTAAAAGAGTTAAACCAAAGGGAGGAGTGACCATTCCGATCGCCAGATTTGTGGTAAGAATAATGCCAAAGTGCACTAGATCGATATGGAGTGCTTCGAGAATCGGCAAGAGAAGGGGCACAATAATTACCTGAATGGCTGAGGACTCCAAGAACATGCCTGCAAACAATACAGTGATATTGACAGCGAAGAGTAGCGTGTATTTATTCATGCCAAGTGAAAGGACAGCCTCAAAAGCCTTTTGCGGTATCTGAAGATAGATCATTACCCATGCGAATAGCGAAGCCGCAGCAATAATTATCATTATACCGGCAGAGGAAATTGCCGATTGCATTAAAATGCTTGGCAGATCTTTGAGCTTGATTTCCTTAAATACAAAGACACCAACAATGATAGAATAGATGACGGCAGCAATCGCTGACTCAGTCGGTGTAAAGATACCCAGGAATACGCCACCTACGATAATAACTGGCGTGCCGAGGGCTACAAGCGTGTCGATGACAACTTCTTTGACTGATTTGTTCCCGAGATCTCTAACAGGCCGGGGAATCTTGTGCTTTTTCGCGGTCAAGTATGTTGTAACAAGCAGAGCAATAATAATGAGTATCCCAGAAGGAAAACCAACTTTATATAAGCTACCAACAGATGCCTTGGAGAGTGTTCCATACAAAATGAATGCAATGCTTGGCGGTATAATGATACCAACTGGGCTCGCTGATGCCACGATAGCCGTAGCGTAGGATTTTGGATAAGAGTGATCTTTGAATCCCGCAAGCATGACGCCACCAATAGCTGCTGCAGTGGCTATTCCAGATCCTGATATCGCCGCAAAGAGCATGCATGAGAGGACTGCGGTCATTCCAAGGCCACCCGTGATCCTCCCTACAAACATACCTGCAAAGTTTACGAGCCGCTTCGCAAGTCCTCCCTTGTTCATGAGATCCCCGGCAAGAATAAAAAATGGAATAGCCAGCAGTGCGACTGAATCGATACTGCTAAAAAAGCTTTGAACTGCCTGCACAGGATTTATAGCATTTTCTGGATTGAATAAACCCGAAAGAAGAATCGTAATAAGTCCCGATCCTGCCATCGCAGTAGCTATCGGTGCACCCACAGCGAGAAGCACCAGTACTGATCCGAACAATACAAGAGTCATGCTTGTACCTCACTGGTCATTTTCACATCCTGAATCCCCTGTAGAATTCCGATGAAGGTCTGGAATACGAACACGCTAAATGCAGGAGGGTATATCCAGTAAACCCAACGTTTCGGAAGGCGCATATTCGTAGTCAATTGGCTACCGGCAAGTTTGATCAATCTGAATGATATGATAAACATGATTGTGAATATGACAAGCGAAATCAGTTGCTGTACAATAATAAGCCATTTCTTGTTCCTGCCTTTGAGTATCTCTTCAAGCACACTGATATTGATGTGATTTCTGCGTTTGGCGATCATTGCAAAACCTATCATAACAGCCCAAACGTTTGCATAACGGGTAAGTTCCTCTGTCCATTTAAACCCCGTACCGATGAAATATCGTAGAATCACCTGTAAAGCGAAGCTGATTATCATGATAGAGAAGAGAGACACGATTGCCCAACCACAAATCCTGTCAATTGTGTCGCTTATCTTAAACAATAGTTTCATGAATAACTCCCAAAATAACAGTGAACTATAAAAGAGGCCGATACCTGCGACCAATCGCGGATCGACCTCTTTCCATTCAATGCGAACCTTAAATAATTATCATCGAATGGCGACAATCTCGTCGTAAAGTTTCTTTATCTCTCCCTTGGCATATTTATCGATTACCGGTTTCACCTTTTCGATAAAGGGGGCAGTGTCTACACTGTTGAAAATCATGCCTTTTGAAATCAGATCGGCTTTCGCTTTTGCTTCGTCATTCTTCTGAATGATACCCAACTTTATCGCTGAGTCATTCGCAGCTTTCTGGAAGATAATCTGATCATCTGCAGGGAGTTTTCTGAACCAGTCATACCCAGCCATCAGTGTAGCGAATGCAAAAACGTGCCCAGTTTCAGACATATATTTCTGCACTTCATTGATTTTGTAATCCCTTGTGGTAACAATAGTATTCTCATGAGCATCAACAGTGCCCTGCTGGAGCGCTGTGTAGACTTCTCCCCAAGCCATAGCCTGGGCGTTTGCACCGAGTGCCTTGAATGTGTCGATATAAAGGGAGCTTTCCGCAACACGAATTTTCACACCTTTTAAATCCTCTGGCTTTGTGATCGGTCCGACCTTGGCGCTTGTTGTAACATGTCTATAACCGCGGGGCATATTGCTGAGGAAATGGAGACCATACTGATCTCCAAAGGTCAAAAGCTTTTTATTTACATCAGAGGCAAGGAATTTTTCAACATGATCCCAATTCCGGAACAGAAACGGCAAATCGAGTACATCCAATTCTCTGACGAACTGGTTTATATCTGAAGTAGTAATAACTGCCAACTGGATGTTTCCAGCTTGCAAGCCTTCCATGAGAGCTGTAGATCCTCCAAGCTGTCCACCACCGTAGATAATGATTTTATATTTGTTGTTGGATGCTTCTTCGACTTGCCGCTTGAATTCCTTTGCCCAGTTGTCGTATGCGGTATTGGGAGCTGCAATATGCCCAAGCTTGATCTCTTTCTGCGCGAATGCGCCTCCGACCACAACAAATAGCATTGTAGCCACAATCATCCCACCAATGAGCCTCTTTTTCATCACTGACCTCCTATAAAATCTATATGAATGCTACTATGTAGCATTTCGTTCTAAATTACAGAAACGAAACGCCACCAGGTTCCTCCACGCGGGTTTCAGATGGCTTTTCCTGTGGCTTTGGCAAGGTCGTATGCAACTTGGATAATCCAGTCCTCCTGCCCGCCGACCGCTTTACGTTTGCCTACCTCTATCAACACATTACGAACATCGATGCCAAATCGCTCGGCTGCTTTTCGGGCATGGAGCATGAAACTGGAATATACCCCAGCATATCCCATGATGAGCGAATTCGAATCATGGAGCGGCATCTGCTTTCCCTTTTCGACAACAAGAGGTAGCAACACTTTTTCTGCTGCATCCATAGTCTTGAAAAGATCAGCACCAATTTCGTATCCCGACTTTTTGAGAGCTGCCACGAGCATTTCGGTTCCCGCATTGCCGGCACCAGCCCCCATGCCACCGAGTGAACCATCGAGATAAGTTGCACCAGCTTTAGCTGCTGCAAGAGAATTGGCTATTGCACAGCCTAAATTATCATGTGCGTGGTGACCGACTGGGACACGAAGTGCATTCTTCAATGCCGCTACCCGGGCATAGACATCGTCTGGTAGTAACGCGCCTGCAGAATCGGTTGCATAGATCACATCTGCTCCATAGGATTCCATGATACGTGCCTGCTCCACTAGTTTGTCGATGTCCGCCATGTGCGCCATCATCAGAAAACCAACAACAAACATTCCCATCTGCTTAGCTGCTTTGATGTATTCCTCCGAGACATCGGCTTCGGTAATGTGGGTTGCGACACGAACAACCGAAGCACCGCGCTTGTGAGCTTCTTTTAGAAGTTCGAGGGTTCCGATACCGGGAACAAGCAGCACTGCAATCTTTGCCTTTTTTGCCACTTTCACAGCGGTTGATACCAGATCGAGTTCATTCTCTACAGAATAGCCGTAGGTCAGAGAGGAGCCTCCCAGGCCATCGCCATGAGTAACTTCAATGATATCGATACCTGCATCATCGAGAGCAGCGACAACCTTTTCTACATCTGAGCTTGTATACTGATGTGATACAGAGTGACTGCCATCTCTCAAACTTGTATCGGTAATGGATATTCTGCTCATCGTCTTCCCTCCAGGATTCTTTGAGCGAATTGCTCGCCAATGAACACTGCTGCTGCGTTGATGATGTCGAGGTTGCCTGCATATTTTGGAAGAAAGTCTCCAAGCCCCTCCACTTCAATGACGGTGGTTACGACGTCATCTTGTAAGATTGGTTCTACGAGGAACCGGTAACCAGGAACATAAATTCGTAGTTTTTTGATAATGTCATCGATTGAAGCACGTATCGCAGCTAAATCAGGTTTCCGGACCCTCGTGTGGATTGTATTGCGCATTAAAATAGGTGGTTCGGCTGGATTAAGTACGATAATCGTTTTTGCAGAATCAGCACCACCAATTGTTTGAAGAGCCTTGGTCGTCGTTTCAATAAACTCGTCAAGGTTTTGTCGTGTTCCGGGACCTGCGCTTTTTGAGCTGACTGAAGATACGACCTCTGCATAATAGACTTCAGCAACACGGTTAATTGCATAGACAATAGGTGTCGTTGCTTGCCCTGCGCATGTCACTAAATTAACGTTGTCGAGCGCAAATATGCTCTCGTCGAGGTTCACGGAGGGTACCACATAGGGCCCCACAGCAGCTGGCGTCAGATCTATCGCTATTTTCCCCGCAGCCTTGAGCTTGGGTGCATGCTGAAGATGAGGTATGGCCCCGGTTGCATCGAAGACTATTTTGATCTCGTCAACTGCGAGCATTTCGTCGATTCCTTTGATTGTAGTAGGAATTCCAAATTTTCTCGCAATTTCGATGCCTGGTGATTCTTTTACCCCGACAACATAAGCAACTTCTAATAGAGGGCTTCGCTGTAATTTGAAAAGCAGATCAGTTCCAATGTTGCCAGGTCCAATGATGGCTGACTTTATCTTTTTTGCCATTGAGGTGTGCTCCTTAGTAAAACGTTACTTCGACTTCGCCTAGACTCGAATATGTCGCCTTGAAAGTATCACCTTTTTCAGCTGCGATCGCCGCAGACAGTGCTCCCGAGAGAATCACTTCACCTTTCTTCAGAAGCGTCCCGTAGTTTCGCATCTTATTTGCCAGCCAGGCGACACAGAAGGCGGGATCACCGAGCACATCGGTTCCAGAACCAGAGTTCATCTTCTCACCATTTTTAAACAAATCCATTTTTTCGGCTTTGAGGTCTATTTCGTATATTTTTTTCTTTACATTTCCAAGGATATACATACCTGAAGACGCATTGTCGGCTACCGTATCGACGAGGCTAATCTTCCAATCTTTTATGCGGGTATCCACAATTTCCAGAGCTGCAATAACATATTCCGTAGATTCGAGGACGTCCTCGACGAGTATTTCACCGGGCATATCAAGATCACGAGAGAGGACAAATGCAATCTCAGCTTCCACCTTTGGCTGGATCATCCTTCTACGCTCAATTCGACCATCTTTCACTTCCATATCGGAAAAGAGGTGTCCAAAATCGGGTGTATCCACATTGAGCATGTTCTGCATTGCTTTGGAAGTGAGGCCGATCTTTTTCCCACTGATCTTTTTGCCAGCAGCAAGAGCCCGCTCAACGTTGAGCATCTGTATTTCGTACGCGCTGTCAACATCGAGATTCGGAAAGCGGTCCGACAACCTTGTCACTGGATTAGCGGTTACCCATGCATTATGAAGGTCGTTTGCGGCAGCATCAATTTCGTACTTAGAAAGAGCCATTAGAATTCTCCTGCAAGGAAAGCTTCAACCACAGCCACGAAGCGTAAATTCTGTTCGATTTGCGTCCAGTGTCCACACTTGCCAAACATGTGAAGTTGCGCATTCGGTATAAGTTGAAATAATGTCATTGATGTCTCAATGGGAATGATCTCGTCTTCTCTACCGTGAATAATGAGTGTTTCGTGTCGGATTGCAGCAATATCTGCGTATTTCGAAGCCATCATATCGACCCCCTTCTGACGGGGAGCAGGGAACATTCTGCCGAAAGTCTCTTGATATCCAGGGCGAATACTCGCCTCGTAACGCATTTTCACGAGATCTTCGGTCGCAATTGCTTTATCGTAGACAAAACTATTGATGGCTACCCGCATTGCTTCCAGGGAGGGTTGATATCCCCACACATGATCCAAGCCTTTTGTGATCTTGAACTCCGTACCCATCGAACCCATAAGAACTAGCTTGTGAATCCGATCTGGATGATATATAGCCATCCAGAGGGCAAGCGCACCACCAAAAGAGTTCCCGACCAAGTCCACCTGCTCGAGATTGAGGGCGTCAAGGAAATCAACGAGTTGTTTCCCCCACATATCCATATTGAAATCGATGTTCTCGGGACGCTCTGTGTATCCAAAGCCAACCATATCAGGCGCTATGACCCTCCTGCGGGCAGCCAACTTTGGAATGACAAGGCGCCAGTTTGCCCAGGCGGAGACTCCTGGGCCCGAGCCATGGATGAGGACCACGGGATCACCCGAGCCGACATCATGATAGTTGGTCTTGAAACCGCCTGTGATAATGCTCTCTCCGATCTCGGGGTTGGCCTGATTTTTCTCTTCCATAAAAATACCTCCTTGTCGCATGTATTTATCGAGATTATCACTGTGCTATATTATAGCACAGTGTTCTTATTATAAATTATGTTAAACCTGTTTTCTGAAACTGTCAATAAAAATTACTATTGGTTTTGATAACCAAGAGCTTCGGAAATTGCTTTTGCAGCACCCCGGACTGAAGTTTCAAGAAATGATTCCCTCTCGACATCGAGTCTAATCGTTGGAATGGAAATGCTTACTGCAGCGCACACTGCCCCGCGAGCGTCTATTACTGGTGCGGCAAAACACTTGAGCCCAATCGAGAATTCTTCATCATCATAGGCGATCTTTGATTTACGAATTGTTGCGAGTTCATCCTTGAGTCTTTTGATTTCAGTAATAGTTTTAGGGGTGCGTTTTTCCAAAGGTCGCCTCAGAACACGCTCAATTTCCTCATCGGTTTGAAATGCCAAAAGGCACTTCCCGACTCCCGTGCAATATGCAGGATTCCGTTTGCCGATAAACGAAGCTATGCTTAGCGCATTATCGCACTCCACCTTATCGATATAAACGACTTCGCCTCTATCATAGATCGCGAGATGTACGGTCTCTTTGACCGTGTCGACAAGCTTCCTCAAAATCGGATGTGCAATCTCCGCCGTACTGAAAGCGGATAGTTTATTCTGGCTGAGCTCAATCGTTTTCAGCCCCAGCCTATAAAGGCCATTGTCGGGATTCTGCTCAATATAACCACGGCGTTCCAGTGTGCTTATCAACCCAAATACAGTACTTTTATTGAGATTAAGCAATCTGGCGATCTCCGATACACCAATTTCCGGTTTACGGCTCGAGAAGATTTCGAGTATCGATAATGCTCTGTCCACTGACTGGATATAGCCCGAAGGGCGGGGTGTAAAGGCTCTGTTCGGTTCCTGTGTTACAGTCGGTGTTGCATCTGTAGACTTGTCTTCCTTGTAACTCGCTGTTGATAGCGCTTTGGGTTTTCTTGGCATACCATGATTATACAATGCTGAACAAAGTTCTGAAAGCCGCCGCATTGCCGTATCGAAAATCTAAGCGAAACCATTAGGCAAGAATAGCAGATAAACGCTTGTTATTGGCATGCAACTGTTACATACGCAAGGCAGAAAGACAAGAAGGAGTATAATCGGGCGTTTGTTGAGTAGCGAATGAGGAGGCATAGGGGCCACTTTCGACAACAAATGCAGCAAGCACTTGAAGGTATATTTCAGAGAACTAAAATGAGTTCTTTTGTCTAGCCCCCCTTTGGACTTTCCATGATGCTGACATTATAAGTGTACAGATTTAAGGGAGGAGATCAGATCAAGGCGGGCCAGGCAATGCGCTTCCCGGGAAGCGAGGACAAATTCAGTTATGTTCTCGGCATGCCGTTCGGCACCGAATACATAAAAGCCATCACGTCAACCAAGCCTTTTGCCACCATGGAAGCTGACTTTTCCGACTTGCAGGGTCCGGCTGCAGCGGCGATAACCCGCGGCCTTTCTGTTGTAGCTTCCGATTCCACTCGCGCGGAAGCGCTTGCGGTGTATGCCATCATGCCGTAAGGAGTTGATTTTTTAGGACGGTTATTCAGAATTCAGAAAAGGATGAACAAGATTTTTGACATGATGACGGGATGAGGAGGAATGGCAGAGGTGCAACACGAGACTTTTCCCAAGGGCTGCACAGCGTTTTGCGATTTTTTCAATTTCGCGCCGTAATGCCTCATCGAGCCAGTAACGTATTTTGTGTAAACGGCTTGATTCTTTTAAGAGTAATTTTATTGATGGTTCCTTTTTCTATGACCAATTTCAAACTAGAGTCATTGTATTTAAATAATCCAAGGCAACGGAATGCCAGGTAATCCTAAGCGAGTCATGCCATCGAGTACCTGCTGACGCAGAATTGGCCATAGTGTTTTCATTATTTGCTTCTCGTGGAAAATCTTTCGTGCTTCATCATTTTCCCATGCTTTTTCGAATGCCGATTGATCTATTACTGAGAAAGCAATAATTATAGTTGCTTCATGGGAATATAGCTCCTTCTCACCCATGAACATCGCAACTGTATATTTAGGTCTCAAAAGCAAAGTACTAGGATTTTGCAAAATTTGATCATCTGAAGCAAATATCTGATTCCAGTTGATTTTTATCTCTGAGCCTGGCTGTATTTGCTCATCTGTGCGTTGAAAACTAATTCTTAATGACGGCACGCTATCGAAAACTCCTCCTGGGTGTACCGCCAGCCTTTCTCCTTGGGCTCGAAGGTCCTGTCAAACTCTTCCGCGGCCGCTGGGTCGATGCCGAATACGACGCTCTCGTGATATTTCCACGCATG
>JQDQ01000087.1 GCA_000747625.2 Smithella sp. SCADC | reverse complement strand
GGACATATTGGCTTATTGTTTAATTAACAGGATTCACGTATAGGGGACTTACACCCCATAGTTCACGCTTAAAACCACAGAACAAAATCAATACAGCCGATCGCTACGCTCCGGCTGATGTTTCCGTTAGGCAACTAAGAGAGGCGCGAAATGCAATTTGGAAAAGGTAAATCACTTCTACCAGCATTCATATTTAGCGGTTTGATTGCTTTGTCCGTTGTGCTAATCGTCAATTATTTTCATCCTCTTAATGGAAGAAAGTTCCTTGCATTGCTTTCAGGGCTCTATGGCACAGTTCTTCTGGCATCTGCCTTCTCACCTCAGGGGGAAGTTCCTCCCCAGGGTAACATTTGGCAGCGTATTGCCTGGTTTTTTATACCTCAAGGAGCATTAGCAGTCCACTTCAATCGGCCTGCGTATCACATTGCTTTGCTACTCATCTTCATCTCATTCGTCTTAAGTGCGACAGGCTGCGTTCAACAAACGCGTGTACCGAGGCTACCTTCCTTAGAAACCCAGGCAGGGAAAGAATGCGCTCGCCAATGCCACTTGATGGAGGTAGGCTATGTTCCTAAAGACACGCACCGGTGAAATGGTAAACGAAAAAGCGTTTGAGGGGCACGAGGATGAATTGTACCAACTCCAAAAATGGAATAAGGAACAGTACGAACGCTATGGTCCTGGCACTATTCGTGGTTTATTGGCGGCGGTAATTGTGTGGGGATTGTTTATCTGGACTGTTGTGAGTATAGGCTTCTGCACTTGGCAGGTAATTAAGATTCTTTTCTTTGGTGAAAGTTGGCGTACGTTTTTTTCATGACTTGATGAAGGAATGATATCGTCTTATGGCAAAATAGTGACGCCTAACAACCGCATCAACTCGGACTGGCAATTCCGCTGTGCTCCATTGCCAGCCGGTTATGCAAGCGTTCCCGAAGCGCTGCGCGCTTCGGGAACGCCCGGCTGAGCCGAGCGCGATTATTCCCTCGCGCGCTGACTCGCGCTCGGGAACAATCGGCTGGAGCGGAAGCCTGTAACAGGCTCGGCTCAGCCGGGCGTTATCTGGAAGAATAGATAAAACAAAAAAGGGAGGTTACAAATGCTTAAAGACAAAATGGTTTTAGGGTTGCCACTCGTAGTTAGTCTTCTATTATCTGGTTGTATGACTGCTGCTCAGCATCAGCAAAGTTTACATTCGGCTCAAGAACGGAAAATGACAGTAGGGGTTGTTCAAAAAGAAATTAGAAAAGGTATGGCGGGGTCTGAAGTAGCCGAGATACTTGGGTCACCAAACATTGTAACTACAGATGAGCAAGGTAGGGAGGTCTGGGTATACGACAAAATATCAACAGATGTATCCTACTCGAGAAGTTCTGGTGGCGGGGTTATTGGCCTTTTGTTTGGTGTAGTTGGTGGATCAGGAGGTATTGGTGGAATGCCAGGGGCGAGTTTTGATAAATCTGCTGGTGCCGAATCTAAAACACAAAGAACACTTACAGTAGTTATAAAATTTGACAAAGAGATGAAAGTTCGAGACTTTGCATACCACAGTTCGAGTTTTTGAGGAAGAATCATGAACAAGTTCTCTCAATTATCATTTACAGTGATTCTGTTTGGCCTGATATCTATCACTGGCTGTGCAACAATCCCAAAAGATGCGTTATCGTTAAGTCCCGAATCTCTTGCACAGCGCCAAATGCAAACTAGAAAATATGAAACAAAAGACGAAGCAAAGATTCTCGCAGCATGTGCCGGTCTCCTTCAAGATATGGGGTTTAATATAGATGAGAGCGAAACAAAACTGGGTGTTATTACTTCTTCCAAGATGCGAAGTGCTGTAAGTGCAGGTCAGCAAGTTGCAGCGGTTTTTGTTGCTTTTCTTGGCGGAGGCTATATGCCTACGGACAAAGAGCAAAAGATGCGTGCTTCTGTCATCACGCGTCCCGTAGGAGAACACGGGGAACATATAACTGTGAGAGTAACTTTCCAGCGAATCGTATGGAATACCCAAGGTCAAGTCACGACATCAGAAAGCTTAACTGATCCTAAAATATATCAAGAGTTCTTTGATAAGTTATCGAAATCTATCTTTCTGGAGGCGCAAGAAATATGAAAAATAAAGCCGGGTTAATCTTGATTGTATTTTCATTGCTTGTTGTAAGTTGTGCGACTACACAGCAACGTCTTCTCGACTCTGATTCCAGTCAAGTGCAGTTGAGGAGTATTCAAACCAGAGCTTTTGAAACAACAGATAAAGAAAAAACTTTAAGAACTATTATGTCTACTCTACAAGATTTAGGCTTTGTAATTGATAAGGCTGATGCAACTCTTGGTACAGTCAGTGCGACAAAACTAAAAAATTATGCCCTTCGCATAACGGTAACTGTGCGACCGAGGGGGGAGACTCAGCTTCTTATTCGCGCCAACGCACAATATAATGTGCAACCCGTGACTGACCCAGAACCATACCAGCAGTTTTTTACATCGTTAGAGAAGGCCATGTTTTTAACTGCACATCAAGTTGATTAGGTGGAGAAAACAGATAACAACCGCATCAACTCGGACTGGCAATTCCGCTGCGCTCCATTGCCAGCCGGTTATGCGGAGCGTTAGGGGGTAAACTAAATTGAAGATGAGATTTAAACTGAGAACAATATCAGTTTGCCTTGCAACGCTATGTCTGATCACGGCCATTGTTTTATGTGCTGTTGTCGCCAATGCCGGTGAAGTATCCTCGATCAAAGTCTATGGGAAAACAATAAGAATATACGATACCGCTGATCATGTATTTGCAGTACTGAAGGAAAGCGACATGGTTTCTCAAACAATCCAGAAAGATCCAAATAACGCAAATAGTTTATTGTTAGTTAAAAACTACAAGGTCAAGAGCATGAGATTCACCCTTTACTTTGCGAGAGTTGAAGACCCAGGCCCATACAAAGTAATAAGAATCATAAGCTATTAGAGCTTCACAGTTCTGGCCTCTACCAGCAGTATACGGCCAGTAATCGGGTATGATATTTTAAAATAGGAGGTATTATGAAGAAAACGGCTATAATTATTGCAGTGCTTATTTATTGCGTTGTTCCTTTTGTTTCTTTTGCTTGTGACCGTGATGCAGTTCGAAACGTGCAGACTATGATGAAAGACATGGGATCGTGGCAAGTGAAAGGTGGAAAAATTAATTTTGTATGGGGCAGTGATTGGGATCAAGCAAACTCACACCAACGGCTTGGTTTAATCAGAACATTTGCTGACTCAGATGCTTGTCTCACAGGAAGCGCAAGAGAAATCAAGTTTTACCGAAATGGTAAGCTTGTGGGCGAGGCTTCACCAACTAAGGGAATCAAGCTGTTTGAAAAGTAAATACCCCTAACAAGGCGCTCAAGCCGATCGCTGCCCCTTGGGTAGCTCCGGCTTAGCTTTCCGTTAGCAAGGAATGGAATATGAAGAAGGAAATAGGAAATTCATCCGAGAATCAGAAAGTATCGGCAATGGTATTGAAAGTTGCTGAGGGGTATATAGACATGGGCGAAACAAAAGAAGAAAGAGAAAATTATCTCCGTTCCGCTTCTTCGGCATGGAATATCGCCTGTTTGCCACGATTGAAAAGAGAATCTTCAATTAAGGAATACATCGATCAATATCGAAAAATAAACAAGGCCGATCCGGCAGAGTGTAAAGCCCTGGAAGAGGACCTAAGACTATTAATCAAACAAAAGGATAGGCTGTACCCAGATGTCGATGTGCAAATAGTAAATTCAAGGATTGATAATATTGACGGGCGGGAGCACGCGATCGTTGTGACAGCAAGAACTAACTGATTGCTAACAATGTCGCTCAAGCCGATCGCGGCGCTTTGCGCCGCTCCGGCTTAGCTTTTCGTTCGCCTGATTAAAAAGGAAAACTAAAATGCCTGAGATCAGTAGGTTTTATGGTATAATCATTGCTATGTTTTTCGATGATCACAACCCGCCGCATTTTCATGCACGGTATGGCGGGGAGAAAGTGGCAATAGAAATAGAGTCACTTCGGATTCTGGAGGGTCATTTTTCGCCCCGTGCGTTGGGTCTTGTAATCGAATGGGCCGTTCAGCACAGGAATGAGCTTTGGCAAAACTGGGAATTAGCGAAAAACAATCAGGCTCCAAAGAAAATTGAACCGTTGAAATAAGGGGGGGTGAGTTATGCTCAGAGATGTAATCTCAGCAAAATATAAGGGCGGATATAAAGTTGAAGTAACATTTGAGGATAGTGCCTCTGGAATTGTCGATTTCTCAAAATATTTACTTGAAGGTGGGGTATTTGAAAAATTCAAGGATATGGAATTTTTCAAAAATTTTAAAATTAATGAGGAACTTGGAGTACTGACCTGGGAGGATGAAATCGATATTGCACCGGAAACACTTTATTCCGAGGCAACGAACTCCCCTCTACCTGAATGGATGAATTCGCAGCAAGGTTCGCCGGCGAACATGTCGCTTCAGCCGACCTCGTAAACTCGGCGGCTGAGCTTTTCGTTAGATTTATCGTGAAAAGAGAAATGGACAGACAAGAGGAACTTACCGAGGCTTACCTGAAAGCATTAGGTTTCAAAGATGTCGTATTTGAGCCGGAGGGCAAAAGCAAGCTCCCTGATTTTCAAATAGATGGCAATATTGCGGTTGAAGTCCGGCGATTGAATCAGCACTATTTCACGAAGGACAAAGTACGAGGGTTGGAAGAAGGCAGGATACCCCTATTCCAGCTAATAGAATCATCTCTAAGTCAATTTGACTCGCAATATAAAGGGCGTAGCTATTGGATATCCATTAGATTTCATCGTCCAATCGGAAAAAGCAATACAAACAAAAAGGCGATCATAAAAGCACTAACTGATTTTCTAAGTAAACCTTTTTCACTCCCTTGTGATGTCAAAGCGACAGACAGTATTTCCTTTCGCGTCTGGGCAAGCCAAGCAATGGAGGGTAAAGTTTTTCGATTTGCAGGGGGGACAGACAGGGAAGGCGGAGGATGGGTATTGGCTGAGTTCAAAAAGAACTTCAACCATTGCGTCAAAGCAAAAACGGAAAAGATCAAGGACCACCATGACAAATACACTTCATGGTGGCTTGTTTTGGTGGACCAAATTGCTCATGGCTTTGATGACGATGAAAAAGACAAAGTGAGATCAATGGTCAGTGTGAATACGTCTTGGAATAAGGTGATCGTACTGGATAGTTTGACAGGAAATAACATACTAGAAATCTAACCATCGGCTGCACTGGATCGCCGAAAAAGCCGGCTCCCAGTGAGCCGTATGTTAAACATATAATTCATCCAAAAGGAGATCGCATGCACTATCATTTAAGGCTCATCAGCGTAACGGTGCTTTTCATGTATTTAATATTAACGGGTTGTGCGTATGTAATGCTCTATCCTGAACCAACGTCGGGTTTCAATCAAAAGCCTTACTATAATATATCCTACGATAAAGCTTGGGATACAGTTCTGGAGGTTTTAGGTGAAGAAAGAGTCGGAACTGTATATCAGGTCAAAGAAAAAGGTAAAATAATAACTGGATATTTTACACAAGCTTTAGAAGGTGCAGCAGTTCAGAAGAGGAATCGCTGGTCGTACACAATAACTATTACGCAGTTAAATGAAAATAGCACAAAAATTGATATTGTTTGTAAGATTGAAAATTACCACAAGGGTTGGGGATTTGTTGCATATCAGTGGTTTGATATAACTGACACATCTGGCTTTAAAAAAATTGCACATAATCTTGAGAGATGGCTTTATGAAAAAATTGAAAAAACGATAAAGGGGACAACGATAAAGGGGACAGATTTATTTATTGTTTCTAAATCCGCATTAACGTTAACGATAAAGGGGACAGATTTATTTATTGTTTTTAAATCCGCATATGTTACTTATATTCCATGCC
>JQDQ01000086.1 GCA_000747625.2 Smithella sp. SCADC | reverse complement strand
GTCGCCATCTTTGATGATAAATTCTACAGATCGCATTTTCACCTCCCAGGTGTTGTTGCTGGGGCAGGTGAATTCCATAAATGCCCTGTATTGTCAAGTATATATATTAATTAAATTTGCATTATTTGATCATACTATACCATATTTTATGTATGTAAATATTTTTTTGAGCCGCCGGAAAATCCGGGGCACGCCTTCCTCGTAAAAGAAGTGCGCTTCCGGTCAACAGCCTTAGTTTATTTTTCTGCCGATTAATTTGGAAAGAGGAACAACTTTTAAACCTTTGCCAATAATTCCCTGCAATATCTTTTCAACTTCCCTCAACAAAATATCGCTTTCTTCTTTTTTACGCGGCAGTATGTCGTGCAGGACGATGATATCGTCGGCTTTGACTTTTTTAAGAATTCTCGAACTTAGATTATTTACGCGGCGATTGCCGGCATCGAAAGCGCGGCAACTGAAAGTAACGCAAAACATGCCCAGTTTATCCAGAACCGGCGGAAGTTTGGGGCTGATTATGCCCACCGGCGGCCGGAAGGCCAGAGCGTTCACACCCATATCTTTAAGAACTTCCTGCGTCCGTGATACCTCCTGATAAAGATAATTATAACTCCCCAGCATCAAAAAAGGATTATGATGGAAAGAATGATTGCCGATAGTATGACCGCGGCTGATCATTTCTTTGATTATTTCAGGATTTTTCAAAGCATTGACACCGGAAACAAAAAAAGTTGCCTTCACTGAATACTTATCAAGCAACTCCAGTATTTGTCTTGTCGTCGGTTCGGTTGGGCCATCATCAAAAGTTAGAGCAACCAGCTTCTGGTCTGTATTGCCGCGGTTGATTACCGGCAGGTAAAAATTGCTCTGCGGAAAAAACGATGCGGCAATGCAAAGCAAAATATAAAAAAGCGCAATTATTATCGCGAGCAGTGAGTTAACAAAAAAGACAGCTGCTGCTAAAGACAAAAGAACTATTCCTGTGATTTGAGCGGGACTTAAGGATGACAACATCTTTTTCATGGATGACCTTTTTCCCATTTGTCATGTCGAACCGAAGGGAGACATCTTGTTTCTTTAAAAAAAGATTTTTCGTCTCTTCGTTCCTCGAAATGACAATTGCAAAGTCGTCTTTATTGAATAAGGTACTCCCACAGGGGCCCTGTAAATCCTCGTCTGTAGAGTTTCGGCAAGATGCGTGTAGCCTTGGCTTCGCCTGCGCCGATAAGCCAGTTCAGACGGCCGTTGGCCTTATCCTCCACCATCTTCATAATTTCCGGAGCGGTTATTCCCGGCGAGCGGTAAAATACAGGCGGCAGGATATTTGCACCAGCAGCAATCTGACCTTCACGCAAAGCTACATCATATAAGGCTGTGTGCGGATAAATGCGGACGCCACAGAAAAAGAAAAAAACCGCTTTTGACAGATTATCGATTCCCGTCAATGTTTCTTGCAGAGTCTGTTTATTTTCACCGGGACCGCCCAGCAAAAAATAATGAGCAATGTGCAACCCTGAATCAAGCGCTTGCTGATGCGCAGTAAAAACCTCACTGGAAGTAAAAGGTTTGTGCAAATTGGCCAGTACCGTATCTGATAAAGATTCCGTGCCGAATTCCACATGCGTCAAACCGGCATCAGCCATGCGTTTGAAATAATCAGCCGGGGGAACTGTGGGAACAAAAAAGCCTCCCCACGGAATGGACACTCCCGCTTCAATGAAAGCCTCTGCAACTTGAGAGCTGTGATCATAACTGGCGTTGAAAGCGGAGTCAGTTATAAAAATATATTTGGCGCCGGCATCCTGCAGTTCGCGGGCATTGCGGGCTATTTCACGCGGTTCATAAAAGCGCATCCGGCCACCCTCGATATGAGGGTAAGTACAGTAACTGCATTGAAACGGACAACCTCTCTTAGTTTGCAGGTTAAGCATGCCACCATAAGAAAGATAAAAACTTGTATGCGGACTGGCAGGATCGAAATGTCTGTTAATCTTGCCGCTATATGGCTCATAAACGATATCCGTTTTTTCTTTTGTCAAAACTCCCGGTATTTCTTCAACATCCGCCTTTTTCTCCAAAGCATCCAGAAGCTGCGAGAGTCTTTCACCTTCGCCGACTATTCCATAATCGGCATCAAGCTCCCGCATGAACTCAACAGGAAAAATTGTAAAACCGCTCCCGCCCAAAATTATTTTCGCTTGGGAATTCGTTCTTATCTGACGCATTAAATTCTGATATTCCGGTAAAAAGCTCCGGCAGTTTATCACATCAGTATTATCAATATTTCTGATTGATACTCCGGCAAAATCCGGAGAAAATTCCCTGATCATCGCTTCCAGACTTTCCGGACTGGTAAAATCGTTTAGATCAACAATTTTAGTCTGGTAACGTGAATCCAGAGAACCGGCCACATAATCCAGTCCCAGCGGATATACCGGATACGGAATTCTCAGAGTATTTGCCGAAATTAGCAGTACTTTCATAATGGGATAAAACACTTTAAACGTTAATATTGTATGAGAAAAAAGTTGTCATATCGACCAATGGGAGATATCTTACTTTTCTTACAATTATCAAGATTTCTCACGGAGTATGATCCCGCATATGCGGGACTTCTAAATGACATGCTTGAGAAGGCTTCAGGCTAACATGTCATGATTAAGTCAGCAATGAAAATCAACCTTTTTTACGGTTATTAGAAATATGTGTGGCCAGCGCGCGTACGGAAGCGAAAACCTTTACGCCCAGTTCTTTGTTTTCTATTTTAACGCCATAGTCTTTCTCAATCATCATCACCAGTTCCAATACATCAATGGAATCAATCCCCAGATCGCCGCCCACAAGCCTTTCATCGTCTTTTATGTCTTCAGGCCCAACGTCAATTAACCCCAGCGTCTCAATGATTTTAGCTTTAAGTTCACTTATCATTATTTCAATCTGACTCATTTAATAACACTCCTGTTTTTTATCCAGCGACCATACCAGATCCGCTTCATTTATTTATATCATTTTCCGAATCTTTTATCGGGCTTTATCTTACAGTATTAATTTCATCACCAAGAATTTTTTCCAGCACTACCTTGGTAATCCAACATCCCAGCACTTTTACATATCGGGGTCCGGTAAGATACATACCCAACATCGTAATCAGCCAGGAAATGCCATAAGCCACGGGGATTCCGATAATACCAACCATTGGCTTTTTCAAATCAGCGGCAATTAACCCTACTATAAAGAATGACGGTATGACCATAATAAAACTAAAAACAATTAAAAAAATGCCGATTTTTTCGGGTAGAGTATGCTTCTGTCTTAAAACGGCTAAATCAGCACGTTCATTTATAGCGTTCCTGCAAAATTCTTTACGGGCAAAATGAAGCGCCGCTTTTTTTATTATATTCAAAATATTTCCTGATTACCGGCCCGATTATCTTTCCATAATTCCGCCGACAGAATGTTTTGAACGAAGCGGATAATCCTGATAGGCTATATTCTTAAATACTCCCGTACGCGCCTGTCCCACAGTCGCAATCAGCTCATTATCTATGTAAATACGCCCGTCGCCTATTACTATGCTCGCACCCGATTCCTTCAAAAGAGAATAACGCCGCACATCAACTTCAAAACGAACACATTTGTTAAACGGGCGAATTTGACCGTTGAAAGCTACCTCGCCACACCCCAGCGCTCTACCCGTACCCAGCGAACCCTTCCAAACGCAGAAGAAACCAAGTAACTGCCATATAGCGTCTACTCCCAGGCATCCGGGCTGGACCGGATCGCCTGAAAAATGGCACTGAAAATACCATGCATCCAAGCGGATGTCCTGTTCGGCTATTATTTTCCCCTGCTTACCATCGCTTTCTATCAATAATATGCGATCAACCATAAGAAAGGGAGGAGCAGGAAGTTTCGCGTCAAAATGTTCCGGAGGATCCGTTATCAGCCGGCCATAAGAAAAAGCAAGAAGTTCTTCGAAGTCAAAATGCTCGCGCTTTAAAAATTCCTGATATTTCATAATTATTTTTCTCTTTCCGTATTAAAAGTACGATAATACAACGATTTCCGCTAACTGTAATCAAATATAAGAAAAGGTTTCTTTTGTCAAAAGAAAAAATGTGCGCGTTTCGTTTTTTAATGGCGTTGAAAATGAATTTGCGTTATAAAGTTGCGCAACTGTGTAATTTAAGATGAGGAGAATATAAATGAACAGAGCCGCCCTTCATAAAATCAGTTACGGTTTATATATCGTCACCTCCGGGCAAGAAGGTAAATTCAGCGGCCAGGTTGCCAACGCCATGTTTCAGGTCACATCCAATCCGGCAACAGTGGCCATAAGCATAAACAAAGAAAACTATACTCACGAACTGATAGAACTCAGCCGCAAATTTGCCGTCTCAATTTTGTCTGAAGCGACACCAATGACTTTCATTGGTCTTTTCGGCTTCAAAAGCGGGCGCGATGTTAATAAACTGCAAAACGTAAAAACAAAAACAGGAACGACAAAAGTTCCTATCGTTATGGAAAATACAGTTTCCTATATTGAAGTGGAAGTGGAAAAAGAAATGGATTGCGGCACACACACAATTTTTGTCGGTACTATCGTTGATTGCGACGTGATAAGCGATGCCGAACCCATAACTTACGCTTATTACCAAAAGGTCAAAGGAGGGAAATCACCGAAAACCGCTCCTACCTATGTTAAAGACGAACCTGCAGCCGCGGTGCAGCCTTCTTCCAGTTATGTCTGTAGCGTCTGCGGTTATGTTTATGATCCAGCTAACGGCGACCCTGATAACGGAATTGCTCCCGGAACAAAATTTGAAGATTTACCGGATTCATGGACATGCCCTGTCTGCGGCGCGGATAAATCAAAATTTGAAAAACAATCATAACGAATCGGAATACTACATGACTGAAAATGCTGCGTTGGATTTTGCATTGAGAAGCTATTCCCTTTACTGATAAACTTCCTAAACTCGTTAATTGACGAATTCTTAAAATTATGCAAGATTACAAAAATAAATGATTAAATACAGTGGCGCTGCCGGAAAGCCAGTCAACAAACAAATAACATAGGAGGTAACAACTAATGAAAAAGTCATTAGGAACAATGGTAGCTCTAATGGTAGTTGCTATTTTATCAGTAATTTTCATTACGGCAAAGTATTCCAACGCAGTAAATATTGGAAAAGACAGCCGTTTTATTGCCTATGATAACGGGACGATATTGGATACGAAAACGAATTTGATGTGGGCAGCTAAGGACAATGGAAGTAATATAAATTGGACGGATGCCAAATCTTATTGTGAAAACTACAGAGGTGGCGGGTTCACAGATTGGCGGATGCCGACCAAGAGTGAGCTAAAAGGATTGTACGACGATTCAATTTTCGGAAACAATGGCTATCATCTAACTAAGCTGATAAACCTCAGCGGAAGTTTCGTCTGGTCATCCGAAACGACTGGTCCCAATACATTCGTCACCAGTTTCCTGTATGGCCTGGCTTACGAGGAACCCTCGTCCAGCGCCAGAAGAAATCGAACGCTTCCGGTGCGCACATCAGGTAGAGAAACGACAGCTGTTAATGAAACCAATACTGAAGCACCTGCTGCCGCCCCTGCTGCTAATGGTACCACTAAGCAATGGTGGGAAAAAGGTTATGTTCCTCCTCCCAAGGTTGAAGAACCCGTCGCTTCGGTGGAAGTAATTGCTCCCCCGGCAGAAGCACCCGCTGCTCCGGTGGAAGTAGTCACCCCCAAAGTTGAAGAACCGTAGAATTGAGGCTGTCATCGAAATGGTGAAGACAAAATAATTATTTAACGGATTCATAGTTCTGAAAAACTTAAGGCCTCATAACCGCTGCAAGGTTATGAGGCCTTTTTAATGAGACCCAAACTTCAGAAACAAAGTGCACTGAAGTTTGATGAACATGTAAAAAGTCACCCCGCGATTTTAGCTTCGTACTCATGATAGCCAGGCGGGAAAGTGTAAAAGTGTTCCAGCAGCGGAAAAATTGCTGCCAAAAGCTCTTTGAAAACTAAAACAAGGCCATCAAAAACAAATTTAGCATCGTACGGAGCGCCGGGGAAGGCTTTCCTTGCCTTTTTGACCGCAGTTGCCCTGAACAGGTTGATGCCAATTGCCTTTAAGAGCACACAGAATTGCACTCGTCCGTATCCTCGCAGTGGTCATGATCAAATGCGGCGGTGTGTCTGCCTTTTTTGTGCGTTGTGGTTACAGGCGCATTACCTTGCGGACAGGCCATGACTTTTCCGCTGTCCGAGAAAGAAAATTCAGCAAGCCCGACAGCGTCTTTCTTCGGAGTCCCCATTGCCGGGGCAATTACGTTAACACCAGGTTCCCTGGCTGCGGC
>JQDQ01000085.1 GCA_000747625.2 Smithella sp. SCADC | reverse complement strand
TTTACCAGTTCATTGTAAGGGTAATTGGCAACCAGCTCGACTTCTTTTTTTAAATGCTCTTCTTCGTCAGCGCGTTCCTGCTTGGCCAACGTGAGACGGTATTCCGCTTCGAGACCTGTCCAAATATGCGCGGGAACGCCGACGACTTTTTCGAGCTGCAGGGCGGTTTCCGGCGTAATCGCTTTTTCTCCCTTAAAAATAGGACTCAGTTTAGTTGCCGGTCTCCCCATACGCTGCGCCAACTCATCTTTGGTCATTCCCAGTTCGCCAATGACTTCCTCAAGGTATTCCCCCGGAGGGATGGCAAGAGTGGAATGGATTTCCTTATTAGTCCTCAATGCTGCGTGTCTGTTTAATGATATTGATGCGCTCGATATAACGCCTGGCAACCGTTGCTCCATAAGCTTTTTCCGTTTCTTTATGGTTCTCATATTGTTTTTGCAGTTTTTTCGTACGGAAATGAACTTCCATCGTTGTGGAGTTAACCTCACGTCAGCATCTTCACCCTTAGGGTAAAGATAATAATCAAATATTTTGCGTTTGTCAATAAAAGAATAAATTTTATTTTTTTGAAGAATTTATGTATGAAGAATTATTAAATTGTCTAAGGAGTTTGGAAAATGAAGATTGATATGAGTCCGGAAGCTATTGCCAAACGATTAAGACTTGTTAATGAACTAAGAAGAGAGTGTCTTTCGCTGGCCAATTCCAGCGCGGGCAGGGAAATCATGAAAAAGAATTCAAAAAACAAAATCGTTCAGAGAACTGCACAGGCGCTGGGCCGAAAATAATAGTAGAAAAGGGAATCTATGAATACTTTATTTGATAAAAAGGAATCGTGGGGGAAGAGCAAGAGAAAAGGCCAGCAGGATAAGGCGCTGGTGGAGATGGTAAAGCTCGGTTACGAAAAGTCGGTAAGTGTAAAGAAAATGCTGGATGCCAATAATATAAACCCCGCCAATATTAAATCGCGTGAAGATTTGGAGTGTCTGCCGGTTACTTCCCGCGAGAAGTTAGTGGAGATGGAACAGCAGAATCCGCCTTATGCAGGGCTGGAAAATCCTGATATTCAAATCGATCGCGTTTTTACTTCTCCCGGGCCTGTCTATGAACCGCATTTATCCGAGACTGATTATTTATGGGCGAGAGCATTTTTTGCTGCGGGCATCGGAACAAAAGATATCGCGCTTAACGCTTTTTCGTATCATCTGGTCGCGGCAGGTTTGACATTTCATAGCGGCCTGCGCAGGGTCGGTGCGACAGTTGTGCCATCGGGGGCTTCATCTTCTCAGATCCAGGTGCAATTAATCAAAGATTTAAAAGTCACTGCTTATGTGGGCACGCCCAGCTTTTTAAAAACCATTATTGATAAGTCAAAGGAAATGGGATTCGATTTTAGAAAAGATTTTCTGGTCAAGAAAGCCTGCTTTGCGGCGGAGCCGCTCCTGCCGGATTTGCGCAGGAGTTTTGAAAAAGAATACGGAATTGATACGTATCAGATGTATGGAGCGACGGAAGTGGGCGATGTGGGTTATGAGTGTTCAGAGAAAAAGGGGTGGCATATCTGCGAAGAAACAATCGTGGAAATAGTCGATCCCGCGACCGGTAAAAATGTTCCTGAAGGAGAACTGGGTGAAGTGGTGGTTACGAGACTCAATAATATTTTCTTTTTGTTACGTTTCGGAACAGGTGATTTGTCGAGATTGATTACAGAGACTTGTCCATGCGGCCGAACATCCTATCGTCTGGCTGGAATAGCGGGAAGGGTAGGCGACGCCGTGAAAGTTCGCGGGTTGTTTATAGCTCCCAGCCAGATCAAAATGCTTCAGGCAAAATTCAATAATCTCCCGTTGCAGGTGGTTGTGAGCCGTACAGGTCATGAAGATGTACTGAAATTGCGGATTGAGAAAATCTCTCCGGAAATCGGCAATGCTCCTTGGGAAGAAAATTTTAAAAAAATATTCCGGGAAATCTGCACGGTAGGAATCAATAACCTGGAATACTTAAGCGCCGGTGAAATTAAGCCGGAGGAGAAGTTGGTTGTTGATCAGCGAAAATGGTAGTTCCAATTCCAAATCAAAGCGCTATCTTTGTTGGCGTTGTCGTCAGCATCCTCAACGTATTAATAATACGCCTCGTCGCCTCCTCCTAGTGCTTAATTTCAATATTAACCGTGTCATTTCGAAGGAACGAAGTGACTGAGAAATCTTTATAATCATTGAATAAGATTTCTCCCTTCGGTCGAAATGACATATCGGTAACTTTTGCAAGTATGCACTAGCCGCCTCGATATCATCTTTGATTTGAAACTGGAATAACTCATTGTAGCTTTTTCCCTGATTGATAACTGTCGATGATGGAGAAAATCCAGAGCAAAACCATGAATAACAAAAGAGGAAGAATATAATCCGGATTTAACTCTGTTAGAGATTTGATTGCTAATTTTACAACAGCTTCAAAAGTAACAGTTCCTTTTTTAAAAGGTGTGATTTTTAAAATATCTCTCGTTGTTTGAATTACAGACCACAAAATGGATAAAGTACCGGCCATGACGACCGAAATTATTAAGATGCCTTTTTTGTATTGCTTTAAATAAATCTGTCCCCATCCGGGGAACAAAAGGGCGTTGAATAATGCTGCTTTGATAGCCTTATTCATAGTTTTGTCTTCAGCTCCTTTGTTCAGGAAATAACATCAACATCTTTAATTTTCAGTTGAATATCCGAAGAGCCGTTCCAGTCATTGATCTGCGGTGTGAAGACTATATCAAGATTGGATCCGTTAATCGCAGGCAAATGTTCACCCATATAAAACCAAATGGACCCGTGGGATATGCCATCGCGATTGAGCCACATTTTCAGATGGTTATTGCCGACAACGATAGGTGCGGAAACTTTGATATTGTGAGCGTAAAGCACCGGTTCAGGATTATTGCTGCCAAATGGAGCAAGCATATCAATTTGATTCATTAAGTTTAGATTAATGTCTGTGAATTTACATTCAGCATCGATTATCGTTTGGGAAAGTAGTTCGGGTAATTGAACACTGCCGGAAATTATCTCTTCCAAGAGACAGGAAAATTTTTCAATATTTTCTTCTTTGATGGAAAAGCCTGCGGCATAACAATGTCCGCCATAGGAAAGTAAAAGATCGGCGCACTGTTGAATGCCTTTGTAAATATTGAAACCGGAAATGCTTCTTCCGGAGCCTTTGCCTATGCCATTGTTTAAGCTGATGACAAAAGCCGGACGGTTGAACAGATCGACAAGTTGTGAGGCTACGGTGCCGATAATTCCCGGATGCCATTTATCGGATGTAAAAACAAAGGCATTTCTTTTTCCGATTCTTTGGTTCATCCTTATCTGTTCAAGAATTTCATTTATAATTTCTTTGCCCATAAATTGCCGTTGCCGGTTATAGGAATCAAGCTTTTTGGCCAGTAATCGGGCTTCTTCCATATTATTAGTCAAGAGTAATTCCACGGCATCCAGAGGAGAAGCAATGCGTCCGGCGGCATTAATACGGGGAATAAGAGAAAAAGAAGCTTTGAAAGAATCTATGTTCTGATTATCAACACCGCTGACTTCTTTGAGAGCTTTGATTCCCGGTCGCAGACTTTCAGTAATTAATTTGAGCCCGATTTTGGAAAAAATCCTGTTTTCGTCAACAAGAGGCGCTATATCACCGATAGTTCCAAGAGCAACAATATCCAGATATTCTTTTAAATTTGGATAATTTCTGTTTTTCCAGAATCCCTCTTTGTTTAATGTGCCGCGTAAAGCAATGAGAAAGTTAAAAGCAATGCCCACACCGGCGAGCCCTTTGAACGGGAACATACAATCTTCACGATTCGGATTTATAGAGGCTATCGCAGATGGCAGCGGACCTGATATTGCGTGGTGATCCAATACAATCGTATCAATGCCCAGTGAACGGGCATAAGCAATTTGTTCCAGGTCGGAAATACCGCAATCAACGGAGATGATTAATTTGACATTATTTTTTTTGAATTTGTCAATGGCTGGTAAATTTAAACCATAACCTTCCTGTACTCTGTCAGGAATATAATAATTTACATTAGGTGTTATTTCTCTGATAAACTTGAAAAGAATAACGACAGAAGTTATTCCGTCAGCGTCATAATCCCCGTATATAATTATCTCTTCGTGATCGTAAATAGCCTTCAATAAACGCAAAACACCCTTTTTCATATCTTTCATTAAAAAAGGACTGTGCAGATTATGGAGGGAAGGGTAGAGATAATTACGAACCACTTCCTTATCCCGAAAGCCTCTATTGACCAGAATTTGAGATATAATCGGGTGAATCCCGAATTCTTTACTTAGTAAATTTTCTATATTTTTATCGCCGGATTCTATTAATTTCCATTTTGTTACCGGTAATTTTCTGGTTGTCGTCATTGTATTTGGTACTTCTTATTCACTTTCTTTATTTTTTATCATATCAACGTAGCGTTTTATGTCAAGCATTTGCTATTTCTTTTCGAAAATAATGTTTTTAATTGATCATACAGTCTTTATATTCCGGCGTCAATTGGTCATTGATTCTTGATCTTTGATTTGATCAATGATAAATATGAAATCAAAATAATGATAAGAAAATATTTAAAATTAAAGCGAAAAGATATTTCCTTAGTCCAATTTATTATTGAAGGATATGAGGGAATGGCCACGGTAACAACAATTGATCCTCACGCCGCAATAATCCAGGTTTCTATTATCCCGGATTTTATTTTAGAGATGGGTGATATAATTAACGATCTGAAAAATAAATATAAAATGGAAGAAATTGCTGATTATCAAACAAAATAATAAACAATCTTGACAGGCAAATTTATATGTTCATGTTAACTCACACTTATTTCTTGCAGAAATATTTAGCTGCGGCAGATTTACAAAATATTGACCTGGATATTTATGTTTATAACATTGTTCCTGATTTATTAACAATTCATCCGCAAATTAATTCCGATAAAACTCATAATATCCGAAGAATTCTACAAATACCGGCCCAATACTCACGATCGGCTTACGTTATGTTTCATCTTCTGGTAGATGATCTCTCCCATTATGGATATATTAGTTCCGATTCTCACAAAGAATTCGACTCTAACTCTCAAGGGTATTCTTATCTCAAAGGCAAATATTTGATTAATTCCATCTTGGACCTGCACAAAATGATCAAGAAAGAAATTTCTTATGAGGAGGCGATTTATCAATCACATTTGATTATCGAGATGAGCTATGATCTTGTTATTTTAAACCAGATTAATTCATTTAGAACCATTGATCTGTTAGCGGAAGCCATAGATTTCACTGCAAAAAACAAAATGGATCAATTCGTAGCCACAATCAATTGGTTATACGGTGTAGAAAAAAAAGAAATTAATGAAGTAATGAGAAATGCATCCATCTATATTACTAAAGATAGATTGGAACAACTCATGAATATTGAAAGCCGAATTCATCTTTATAAAGATAAATTCGGCCTGAAAAGCGATGATCAACTATTTTATGATGGTCTTAAAAATTTATTTCAGCACGCTAGAAATTTAATTGATGATGAAGAATTATTTTTTCAAGAAACCGTTCAGACTATAAAAAATTATAGTTGGCTTCCAACTTTTATATAGCTTTTTTTACAAATCCGGAGCGAATACAACGAGTGCAGACTTTTACTCTCTTTATCGATCCGGTTTTTTCATCAACACAGCGTAATTTTTGCAGATTTGGATACCACACCGCTGCCGTTTTATTATTAGCATGGCTCACCAGGTTGCCAACAGACGGCTTTTTACCGCATACTTCACAAACACGAGACATTTGAATATCCTCCTAAAATTGTGCGTCGTACCTAAACCATAAGTCAATATTTTGCAAGCATTTTTTCGTTCATATTCTAAATTAAAGGGATTTGTATTTATAAAAATAAATATTACCGGGAATAATCATGAACAGGCAATATTAAACAATTGATATTATTAACAGTATTTATGGTTTTGTTAATTTTTCATTGAAGCCGGTTGTCCGGTGGTTTCCAGAACTCTGAACCAGATATCGCTCTGAGGATCGATTTTTCTCCCGGAAGTGACCGCACCAAGGGGAAGATGAACGTATTCATCTTTCATTAGAGCAACCAGAATACCGGTTTTACCGGCCATTCCGGCGTGCACCGAGTACTGACCCAGCATATTGCAATAAATATCGTCTGAACTATTGGAGGGAACAGAACGAATAAGATAACTTGGTTCAATGTATTTTAAATTAATTTCCAAATTGATTTTTTTAAAGTAATCGTTAATCGCATTTTTTAGAAATAGTCCTATATCCAGCAAACGGATATTTCCTGAAGGATCTTTTTCCAAAGCAAGTTCGTTTTCTCGTAAGAGGTTTTGCCCCGCTCCTTCCGCGACGAGAATAACGGCGTGTCCTCTGGTTTTTATGCGTTTTCTCAGTATTGTTAAAAATCCTTTTTTACCTTCCATGTCAAAAGGCACTTCCGGAATTAAAACAAAGTTGGTGTCGTTTTGCGCCAGAGCCGCATAGGCGGCTATATGACCGGAATTACGTCCCATAATTTTGATCAGTCCAATGCCATTAAAGGCTCCCCTGGCTTCCACATGGGCGCTTCTTATGGCTTCCGCCGCTTTATCTATGGCTGTATCGAATCCGAATGATTTTTGAATCAAATTAAGATCGTTATCAATAGTTTTGGGAATGCAGACAATGGAAATTTTCAGATTTCTTTTATTTACTTCAGTTGTTATTTTTTCAGCCGCCCTGATTGTTCCATCACCGCCAATGCAAAAAAGAATATTAATTTTTAACCGGTTAAGATAATCCACCATCACATTAACGTCCTGTGGACCGCGGGAAGTGGAAAGGATGCTTCCTCCTATGCTGGTTATATCTTTTACCAATTCCGGAGAAAGTTTGACTAACTCATGCCCTAAATGAGGATTCAACCCCCGCAGGCCATACCTGATGCCGATTATATCTTTAACATTGTAACTGAAGAAGAGAGCTGTTGTTATTGATCTGATGACATCATTAATACCCGGACAAAGGCCGCCGCAGGTAACAATGGCCGCTCTCGTTTGTGAAGGATTAAAAAATATCTTGTCGCGCGGTCCGGCAATTTCTACTGAAAGTGGCCTGCCTTTTTTATCGGTGCAGGATAAGTAATTATCTAAATGGGAATTGAACAATAATCTTTTATTGTTATCTGTGAAATTATTTATCGCCAGAGGAGATTTAATTAATCTTTTCCCCAGATCATCAATTGAAAAATCGTATTTCATAAATCACTTTCTTTTGCCTGTTACACAGTTTGCGGCATTGATGCCGGAAATTATTTCTCCCTCGAAGCCCGTGTCTGCCAGTAATGACGCACCGGTAAGATAAATGTTGCCAAATTTAGTCTTATTACTTTTGGCGGCAAAACCGGTAATGAAAGAATTTCGTAATTGATATTTAGGATTAACAATATCGCGTTGTTTTCTGGAAATATTGATAGATTCTTTTATATCGAAAATTTCAATATTTTCTTTTAAAAAAGGCAGAAAATATTCGAGGCGCTCAATTATTGATCGTGAATTTGCCGTCAAGTTCTCGCTAGACCAAATCATTTGATCATCATGAAGGAAAACAGTTGCCGATAAAGAACTTTTTGCCAAATGGGTATTTTTTTCATCATCTGGCGAGCTTAGTTCCAAAATAATCAGATTATCGTCATAGAGGTCTTTATTTACATCAGTAATTACAGCAACATGCCTGGCCATTTTTTCAGACACAGATTTCTGGCGAATTCCCAGATGAATTGTAAAAGGATAATGAGAAACTTTAACAGGTCTGATCAAATCATCCAGATTAATTTGTTTTTTGCGATCAAAGAGCATGTTCATTTTCTGCCATTTTGTGCTGACAATTAAGTTAGCAGCTGAAATCTTTGAGGCAGCGCCATTTTTATCAGTAAAATTTACTTCGATTAATTTATCTTTTCTAATGGACGATATTTCGCAATTATTAAAATACGAACCGTTGGTGGACTCCAGATCCTTTAATAAAGAATTTAAAATTGTTTGCTTGCCTTGCGCAAAATAATAAACGCCGCGCAGAGGCGCGGAGAGTTGAAAATGTGAAAAAATAGAATCTTGATCTTTTATTTTGAAGGAAAGCAACGCCTGCTGTGCTTCCATGACTTTTCTGAAAGAAAAGTTTCCTGAACAAGTCCACTTAAATTTAATATTATCAAATTTATATTTGATTAAATGTGGTATCAGCTTAAAAAATTCAAAGTAGTCTTTTACACTTTTAGGTTGAATAGACGGATAATTTTGGACCCATTTACTTAAGATATCAGAATTTTTTACAACAGCATCGTAAAAGGTACGAATTTCTCCGGCCAGTTGCGGGAATTCTCTAATTATTTCCTGAATCAGTAATTCTTTATCGTTGAAAAAATCCAGTCGATGTTCAGGCAGGATTATTTGATAGGCAGGGTTTAATAAATTACTTTTTTCTTCAATTGGAAAAATTCCCGCCTCAGCAAGAAGTGAAAGACATATTTGATTTTCGCCAAAACCGGTTAAAGGCGTGGGATCGAGATTGAAAGGAAAACCTCCAATCAAACAAGACTCTCCTATGCCATTCTCTGCCAGCAAAACAGTATGGATGTTTTGACGGGATGCAACTGCAGCGGCAATATGGGACGAAAGATCATCACCTATGACAATTAAATCGTACATAAATTAATTTATTTCCCCATTAATAAAATAACACAGGTGATCTCAATCCAAACGATAAGATGTTTATTCTTGTGCTTTAATCCGTACCTTGCGTCCTTTTATTTCTATCTTGCCGTCTGCAAAAAGTTGGATTGCTTGCGGATAAATCATGTGCTCTTTCTTTAATATTCTCGCTGCTAATGTTTCTTCAGTATCATCATCAAGAACCTGTACGGCGCTTTGAATTATGATCGGTCCGGTATCCACGCCTTCATCAACAAAATGGACTGTACAGCCGGATATTTTGACACCGTATTCCACGGCCTGTTTCTGTCCGTGAATTCCTGGAAAAGATGGCAGGAGGGCAGGGTGAATGTTCATTATTTTATGAGAAAAAGCTTTCAAAAACGCAGGAGTAAGAATACGCATAAAACCGGCTAAAATAACAAGATCAACATGATTACTTTTTAAAATTTTTATTAATTCCAAATCAAAGTCTTCTTTGTTTTTAAAGTCTGTGTGTTTTAAAATTACAACAGGTATGCCGTGTTTTTTTGCTCTGATGGTTCCGTTTGCATCGGGATTATTACTGATAACAATTTTAATAATTGCTTTTAATGACCCTTTTTCAATGTGATCTATAATAGATTGCAAATTGGAACCGTTGCCGGAAATCAGAACTCCCAATTTCAATAAATCAGCCATGTTTTTAATCCTAATTATCAGAAAGACAAACCTGCTCTTGTTTGTCTTCTTTTTTTTCTACAACACCTATCAGATAAGCTTTCTCGCCCAGCATTTCCAAACGATGAAGAACTTCCTCGCATTCTTTTTCTGCAACGATGATCATCATTCCAATGCCCATGTTGAAGACACGAAACATTTCGTTTTCTTCAATATCGCCTATTTCCTGAATAACATGGAAGATAGGAGGTATTTCCCAACTGCCTTTATTAAT
>JQDQ01000084.1 GCA_000747625.2 Smithella sp. SCADC | reverse complement strand
GATAAACACCTCCACATTCTTCCTGCGTTACGCTACAGCAACTTATAATAAATTCTAGTGCTTGATTTCAATATTAACCGTGTCATTTCGAAGGAACGAAGTGACTGAGAAATCTTTATAATCATTGAATAAGATTTCTCCCTTCGGTCGAAATGACATATCGGTAACTTTTGCAAGTATGCACTAGCGGCCGAAATAACATCTTCCTCTTCAGCCACCTAGGTAAGCTTCCTTCACTCCAGGATTTCCTTTTAATTCTTTTCCTGTGCCGGAAAGGACGATGCGACCGGTTTCCAGAACGTAGCCTTGCTGCGCAATGTGCAAAGACATGTTGGCATTTTGTTCGACGAGTAGAATTGTTTTCCCCGCCTGATTTATGTCTTGAATGATTTTGAAAATATCCCGTACCAAAACCGGTGAGAGTCCCATCGAAGGTTCGTCCAACAGCAGCATTGGCGCGTCGGTCATGAGCGCGCGACCGAAAGCCAGCATCTGCTGTTCGCCGCCGGAGAGCATACCGCCCTGCTGCTTTCTTCGTTCTTTCAGGCGCGGGAATAATGAAAAGACATTTTCGAAATCTTTTTTAATCTGGTCTTTATCTTTGCGTTGCCAGGTGGCGAGCTTTAAATTTTCCATCACTGTCAGATTGCCGAAGATGCCGCGGCCTTCCGGTACGTGGGCGATGCCTGCGGCGACAATCTGATCGGCGGCAATATTATTTAAGTCTTTTCCTGAATAGGTAATGCTTCCGGTGTATGGAATAAGTCCGGAGATTGCGCGCAGGATGGAGGATTTCCCCGCGCCGTTGGCGCCGATCAGGGTGACAATTTCTCCCTTGCCGACGTCAAAAGAAATATCGTCAACGGCTTGAATGCTGCCGTAGGAAATTTTCAAATGAGAAACGGCAAGAATTTTTTCAGAAGATGTCATGGAGTCACCTCCACGCCCAGATAAGCTTCCAGCACCTGGGGGTGATTTTGAATTTCGGCAGGCAGTCCCGCTGCAATGGCCGCGCCGAAATCCAGCACGACGATTCTTTCACAAATGCCCATGACCAGCCGCATCTGGTGTTCAATCAAAATTATCGTTACCGAAAACGTCTGGCGAATCCACCCGATGAATTCCATGAGCTGAATGATCTCGTTGGGATTCATTCCGGCAGCCGGTTCATCCAGAAGCAGGAGCTTGGGCCCGGTGGCCAGCGCGCGGGCAATTTCGAGCCGGCGCTGCAAACCGTAAGGAAGGTTTTTGGCTTTTTCACCGGCCATTTCGTCGAGCTTGAAGATCGACAGTAAATCCAGCGCCTGACTGGTAATGCGTTTTTCTTCGGCGTGAAAACGGCCGATGTGTAAAAGGGCCTCCGCGGGTGTGTAGGCAATCTGTCCGTAATGTGCGATGCGTACATTATCCAGAACGCTCAATTCCTTAAACAGACGGATATTCTGAAAGGTGCGGGCAATGCCTGATCTTGTGATCTTGTGCGGAGTAAGGCCTACGAGTTCTTGATCTTCAAATTTGATGCTGCCTTCAGAGGCGCGATAGACGCCGGTGATCAAATTAAAAACGGTGGTTTTTCCCGCGCCGTTGGGGCCGATAATGCCGACAAGTTCATGTGGTTCAATGGCGAAATTGAAATCAGATACGGCGCAAAGTCCGGCGAAACGGTGCGTGAGTTTTTGTATTTCAAGCAGAGGCATCGCCGGCCTCCTTTTTCTTTTGGCGCCAGAGTTTCTCTGTCACAAAATCGCGCAGCGGTACAAACATACGGATTTCTTTCATGCCCATGATACCGCGCGGACGGTAGATCATCAAAAGCACCAGCATCAACGGCATGAGCACCATGCGCCAGATGCCCAGCGGACGCAGGATTTCCAGCAAAATGGTGTAAATAACCGCGCCGATGATTGAACCGCCAATAGAAGCGATACCGCCCAGATAAACCATGATCAGAATATCGGTGGATTTGAGGATGTCGAACATGCGTGGATTAATAAACTGTAACGCATGGGCAAATAATCCTCCGGCAATGCCCGCGAAAAAAGACGAAACGACAAAGGCGATGATTTTGACCTGGCGCGTGTTGACGCTCATCAGATCACTGGCGATTTCGTCTTCACGGATGGACAAAACGCCGCGCCCGAAATTGGAATAAACCAGATTGCGAATTACCCAGACGGATAAAGCCGTCCAGAAAAAGACCCACGGCAGAGTGGTGAGTTTTTCCATGCCCAGAAGTCCACGCGGTCCGCCGACGGCGTCGATGTTTTCCAAAATGGATTTTACAATCATGCCAAAGGCCAGTGTGACAATGGCCAGATAATCGCCACGTGTTTTAAAAGAAGGTATTGCCACCAGGAAACCGACCAGTGCCGCAGCCAAACCGCCGGCCAGGATCGCCAGAGGGAAAAGCAGGTTTTGAGCGTTCGGCGGGAAAACATGAACTGTTAAGATCGAGGCAATGTAAGCGCCGACGGCCATGAATCCCGCATGGCCGACGGAAAATTCACCCATGTAGCCGTTGATCAGATTCAGGCTGACGGTAAGGATGATGTTGATGCCCACGTAAATTAAAATCAGTTGTAAATATAAATCCACAAAGTCGAAGGTGTCGACGGCAATACAAAATGCGATTCCGGCGATCATAACGACTGCCCAGAATAAACGGGTGCCGGTAAGCATATGCCATTTTTCAATCAATGCGGAATATGATGTGTCTGAGGAATTGGACATGGCTATACCTTTTGCGGCTGGGGCTTGCCCAGAATGCCATAGGGTCTGACAATTAAGAGGATAAGAAGCAGTGTAAAAGCCACAACGTCACGGTAGGTAGAGGGAAGAAAAGCGGCTACCATAATTTCCACCGCACCCAGAATAAAACCGCCAATCATTGCGCCGCGGATATTGCCGATACCGCCGACCACAGCGCAGATGAATGCTTTCCAGCCGACCATGATGCCCATGTAGGGATCGATTATTGGATAAGCCAGGCCATACATTACACCGGCCGCTCCGCCCAGACCCGTGCCAATGGCAAACGTCAGCGAGATGATTTTATCTACCGATACGCCCATCAGCGGGACAATCGTTTTGTCCCAGGAAATGGCGCGCATGGCCATGCCTGCTTTTGTGCGCTGGACGATAAAATCCAGAATCAGCATCAGAACAAGCGATAGGGCAATGATCAGAATCTGCAGCGAGGAAATGGAGAGTGATCCGAGCGTCCAGGTGGTGTTTCCCAGAAGTTGCGGAATGTGTTTAGGGTAAGGACTCAGTGCAAGTGTGAAATTTTCCAGAAAGAGGCCGACGCCCAGCGCGGTGATAATGGCGGAAACACGCGGAGCATTGCGCAGCGGTTTATAGGCAAACCTCTCGATAACCACGCCCAAAAATGCCACGCCCACCATGGATAAAAGCAAAGTCGGGACAAAGGATAAGTGCAGATAGACGGCAATTAGAAAGCAGAAGAAAGCGCCGACCATGAACAGATCGCCGTGAGCGAAATTGATCATTGTCAGGATGCCGTAGACCATCGTGTAGCCCAAAGCGATCAGCGCGTAGATACTGCCCAGTTGTAAGGCATTGAGAGATTGTTGGAAAATATAGGCCATATTAAATCATGGTTTGGCGTTGGCAAACCAGGTAAACTTTCCATCTTTTATTTTTAAAATTACGGCGCTCTTGACCGGATCGCCGGAGCCTTCCTTGAACTGCATATTTCCGGTCACGCCTTCATATTGCGGAATTTTAGCCAGCGCGTCACGCACAGCCTGACGGTCGTTCTTGCCGGCGGTCTTAATCGCCTGCCACAGCAATCCGAATGAATCATAAGTTAAAGCGGCCACGTCATCCGGCGTTGTGCCGTATTTTGCTTTATAGTTCGCAATGAATTTCTTGGTCGTGTCGCTTGCCGAGTCCGCCGCGTAATGCGTACTGAAATAGTAATCGTTGCAGTCCGCACCGCAGAGTTTCACAAGCTCTTCTGATCCCCAGGAATCGGAACCGATAAACGGCGCCTTGATACCCAATCGCTTGGCCTGCTGGATCTGCAAAGGAACTTCGCTGTAATAATTGGGCAGGAAAATTACATCCGGATTTGCCTGTTTGATTTTGGTGAGCTGTGATGAAAAATCCTTATCATTGGTCGTATAAGTTTCAAACGCGACTACCTTGCCGCCGTTTTTCTCATAGACATCTTTGAAAATTTCGGCGATGCCCTTGTTGTATTCGGAAGCGACATCATAGAGAACCGCAGCTTTCTTCAACTTGAGATTGTCCAGTGTGAATTTTGCCAGCACCCCTCCCTGGAACGGATCAATAAAGCAGGCGCGGAAAACATATTTTTTGGAGACATTGGTTTTGGAATCCAGCGTGGCCTTCGGTGCGGTGGACCACGGAGTTATTAACACGGTTTTGCTTGTTTCGGCGATTTCCGCGGCAGGCAGAGCGTAGCGGCTGGCGTTGGGTCCGACAATGGCCGTCACTTTTTGCTGCGTAATCAGCTTCTGCGCGGAAGAGGCCGACTGTTCGGCTTTCCCGGCGTTGTCTTCAATGATTAACTTTACCTGATATTTCTTTTCACCCAACTGAATGCCGCCAGCGTCGTTGATCTCCTTCACGGCCATTTCCGCCGCGTTTTTACAGGATGTGCCCACGGCCGGAATATCACCGGTGAGTTCGGCAATAACGCCGATTTTAATCTTGGAGGAATCATCGCCGCCGCAACCGCAAATGATCAGCGAGAGTATTACTAAAAGGATAATTAGTAATGCCGATTTATTCATAGAATTTCTCCTGTTTTATATCGATATTTTGCCCACAGTTTATAAGGGAAGGGCTCCAAGGTGTCAATAGAAAGTTCTCATTAAAGAGTGAAGGGTGAATAGTAAAAGGTGAATGGTGAATGGTGCAAGATATTGGTCAAAGCATTTCACGAACAAATCGGGCGATGGCAGGCGATGCGGTCATTCCCGGTGATTCAATGCCGACCAGATTGATGAAACCCGGTGAGTCCTCCTTGATAACAAAATCGTGAAAATCGTCATCAGGCCCCTGAAGTTTGGGGCGGATGCCGGCCATATCGGGATGAATATTTTCTTTTTTCAAAAAAGGCAAAAATTTGCCGGCGCTCTGATAGAAAATTTCTGCTTTTTCGGGCGCTACATTGTAGTCTTCTTTACGGTCGATGTAAGTCGTATCCGGGCCTAGTTTAAATCGTCCATTTAAATCCATTGTCAAATGAACGCCTAATCCGATTCGTTTCTTTGCCGGAACAGGATAAATCAGTCTTTGCACTACCCCCGTTTTTACTCCTGAAACACTGCAATAATCGCCCTTGCAGTAATGCAGATGATAGCTGCCACCCATCATGTTGGCAATGGTGTCGGATTCCAGTCCGGCGGCATTGATGACAACGGCGGAGGAAAATTCAAAGGTTTCACTTTTCGCGTTATGCGTGAAAATCCGATAGGGGCTGGAATCTTTTTCTATCCGCATGACTTTTGTTTGATAAACAATTTGCGCTTTCCTGCTCTGAGCCCTGGCTAAATAATAGTTCATTAAATCATGAACGCCGATGATTCCGGTATCCGGCGAGTAAAGAGCCGCTTCGACCTGAACATTGGGTTCCATAGAAGAAGCATGTTTTTTACTGATTAGTTCCAGCGAAGTTACACCGTTTTTTCTGCCATTGTCGTACAAGCGTTCGAGATCTTCGCCTTCCTCTTTTTTTACCGCCACGATTAGTTTTCCTGTCCTTTTATGAGGAAGGTTATTTTTAGAGGCAATCTCATAGAGCATCCTGTTTCCGTCAATGCAAAGAGAGGCTTTGAGCGATCCTTCCGGATAATACATCCCGCCGTGAATTACTTCGCTATTGCGCGAACTGATTCCACCGCCGTGCGCGTTATTTTTTTCCAGGATAAAAACGCTTAAACCAGGCCGGGCGATTTCGGCAGCAATGGCCAGACCGATTACGCCGGCTCCTATTATTGTAATATCCGCTTTCTCCATGTCATTTTTATACACAATTTTGTCGATTGCCGCAAAAAAACTTGAGAGTAATCTTCGGTCGTGGTATTAATTACAAGTGATTTAAGAAAGGTAGCGCTTACTTTGAAAATTGCATCTTATAATGTAAATTCCATACGCTCCCGCCTGCATATTATTGCGCCCTGGCTGCAAAAAAACAGTCCTGATTATTTTTGTATGCAGGAAACAAAAGTTGCCGATGCCAGCTTCCCTGTGGCCGAATTGGAATCCCTGGGTTACCACGTAGTTTTCAAAGGTGATAAACAATATAAAGGTGTGGCCATTGCCTCGAAACTCAAACCGCAAAAAGTAGTATTCGGCTTCGATAGTGAACCTGCCGATCCTGATCGTTTAATAATCGCGACATATGATGACCTGACGATAATTAATACCTATGTCCCACAGGGTCAGGAAACGGAAAGCCCTCAGTATGCGTATAAACTGGAATGGTTCGGGCGTCTGAAAAAATATCTGCAGAAGCATTTTCAGCCGCAGGATAAAATAATCTGGTGCGGCGATCTTAACGTTGCCCCGGAAAATATAGATGTACACGATCCGAAAAGAATCCTCGGACATGTCTGTTTTAATCCTGAAGTCTGGAAAGCGTACGAAGATGTTAAATCATGGGGATTCACGGATATATTCCGTCAACATCATCCGGGTGTCGCCGGTCAGTACACTTTTTTTGATTACCGTATCAAGGATTCCGTGAAGCGCAAGCTGGGCTGGCGGGTCGATCATATCCTGGCAACAAAAACACTTGCCGAAAAATCAAAAAGTTGCTCTATTGATTTGGAATCAAGGCTTGCGGAAAAGCCTTCGGATCATCTTATTCTTTACGCTCAGTGGGAAAAATGACAATTATGAATAAAACGGAAAACATTGAACGTATCAATACGAAAATTGCCGATAGTTTCGAGAGGATTGAAGCAAGTTTGTCGGAGGCCATGGATATTGCCGGTCTTTTTGAAATTCTTATTACAGGAATAGAAAAAGAATTTGAAGTTCCTTATGTTTGGCTTACCTTAATAGATACTACAATGACCGCTCCCGTAATTGAGGCAATAAAATCGTCCGATATTTTAATAGACCGGCTTAAGATAATAAAGCCGGAGTTGTTTAACGAAATTCTTCCCGCCGGATTAAAACCGGTTTTGGTGAATAAAGATCTCCAGCCGTATTACAAATTATTACCGTCCACCAGGAAGTATTTTGTTAAATCACTGGCGTTGGTTCCTTTTAAAATTAAAGAAGAGATTGTTGGAAGCTGGAATAATGGAGATGCCTACCGTAATCGTTACACACCGGAAATGGCAACCGATCTTTTACAAAAATTGGCCCAATCAGTATCGGTGCGCCTGACTGAGCTTGTTGAGGCAATAAATAATGATAAATTAGCCTTTTAGTGAAATAATAATAAAAACCCCGCCAGTGAGTGCGCGGGGCTTTTAAGGTTGTAGCTTCTGAGAAGGGGAATGGTTCTAATTAATTAAAGTTTTAAGAGCGTCAACTACCGGTGCGGTAAAAAGAGCAACTAAAACAGCATATAATGCAAATGATCCAATGGCTTCGCTCAGATATAATTTGGTGTATTTCTTCTTTAAAGAAACAATTATCAGTCCGCCTATTATTAAGCATCCCAGATGAAAGAAGGGGAAACTATTACTTCCGGTAACGCTGTATTGGGCATAGCTGAAAGACGCTGTCACCAAAGTTACAAAAATTGTTAAAAGTGTTATTTGTATGGTCTTTTTCATAACTTACCTCTCTCCTTGTATAAAATCTTAAGAAAATTTCTATTATTGGTTTATTTATATGAAATAAGTGTGCCAGATTACATTAAGAGAAAAATAAATTTGTAAGTGGTTGATATGATATTGTAAATATTTAATTTTCGTGGTCAAACATCGTGGTCAATTTGTTTAGTATTGAAAGAAACGTTAAATTTTTGACAAAAATGGAAAAAACATTTAACGGTTTATTCCTTTTAAAAAATCGTTTTCCGGCACATTTTGCCTTGACAAATGGCAAAAATTCTATACTTATGAACCTTCGTTCAAAAAATGAATAACTATTCAAAAAGGTTATTTTATGGTGAGATCAGAAAGAAAAGAACGCGAGTTCAATATGCGACGGGCGGAGATTCTGAGAACGGCAGAAAAAATATTCGCCGCTAAAAGTTTTCACGATGTCACAATGGCGGAAATCGCCAATGCTTCAGGTTTCTCCACCGGTTCTCTCTATCAATTCTTTGAAGGCAAAGAAAATCTTTACACAACAATGATCAGTTAGATGGATGTTGATGCCGACAAAAGAATCCCCCCGTTCTAAAAAGGGGTTTATTCTGGACATCTTTTTAAATGGAGTGGAAAAATATGATTAGCAAAAACTGGCGCATGATTGTTTTAATGCTTTTCACTGTTGTTTTATTTCCACTTTTGGTTTTTGCCGAAGGGCCGTTGACATTGGATGCGAGTATTGACATCGCCCTGAAAAACAGTACGGTCATAAATATTGCCAAAGAAGGAACCAAAGGCGCCACCGCCCAGAAAAGGGAAGCAATTACCGGATTCCTGCCCAAGTTCAATACATCTTACAGCTATCAACGTCTGAACGAGGATCCCTTCTCCAGGTTTCAAGGTTTTCCTCCGGGACCTCTCTATGGTATGAATGGAATGGAAGTTCCTGTAGGAACAAAAAACAATTACAACTGGGCCGTTGAAGCCCGTCAGCCTCTTTTTGCGGGCGGTGGTATTCTGGCTAATTATCAGGTCAACAGTATTGGTGAGGGTATTGCCCGGCTGGAAGAGACAGCCAAATATCAGGATGTTGTGCAGGATGTAAAAATTGCCTACTTTAATGTTTTGCGCGCAAAGAGGATTCAGGATGCTGCGCAACAGTCTGTCGAGATGCTCTCTGCGCACCGTGATGTTGCCGATAATTATTTCAAGGTAGGCATGATTCCCAAAAATGACTTACTGCATGCCGAAGTTGAGCTGGCCAACGGCAAGCAGGCGCTAATCAGGGCGAAAAACGCTGTGGAACTGGCCAAATCTAATTTTAACACGGTATTAAAACGAGAAATTTTCACACCGGTGGAAATAGAAGATATCCTGACCTGCCACCCTTCAAAACAATCTTTTGAAGAATGTTTAAATATCGCAAGGCAAACAAGGCCGGAAATGAAAATATCATTCCTGAAATCAGCACAGGCGGGGAAATTAGTGCGTTTGGCACAAAGCGATTATTTCCCGACTTTAAGTGTTGTGGGTAATTATACGAGATTTGGCGATAACCCTTCTGCTAACGGGAGTGATTATAAAGACATGGAAAGCTGGTACTTGATGGCGGTGGCCAGTTGGAATTTCTGGGAATGGGGCAAAACGAAATTCAGGGTAGATGCCAGCAAAGCCAGAGAAAATCAGGCCACGGAAGCGTCGAAAGAATTAAATGATCGGATTACTTTGGAAATAAAAAATGCTTACCTGATATTGCAGGAGACGGAAAGTCAAATTGTTGTCTGGCTGAAAGTGATTGAACAAGCCGAAGAAAATTTCCGCATTTCCGAAGAAAGATATAAAGAAAGAGTCGCTACTTCAACGGAGGTTCTGGAAGCCCAGACTTTATTGACAAAAGCAAAGTCGGAGTATGCCAACGCTTTGGGCGATTATAATATAAATTATGCCAGACTGCAGCGAGCAATGGGAACTATCTGGCCATAGTACTTTTTTAAAGTAGTTTGTTTATCAAAAGGATTCTACAATGAGAAAGGTATTATTATACGGAATTTTGCCGTCTATAACGGCACTGATCAGTATCCTGTCGGCTCAACCCTCAACAGAGAAAGCGTTCTTGCCGCTGCGTCGCTTACCTTTCCTTTCTTTGAAGGCGGTTTGAGAATGGCTGAATACAAGGAGGCCAAAGCCAAAGAGCGCCAGGCACGTCTGGCTTATGATGATTTAAAGAAAAATGTCGATATTGAATTACGTGCGGCATGTCTGGAACTGGACACTTTGAAGGGTTCGCTGAGATTTCTGGAAGAAGTTCTTCTATATTTAATTTCACCACCAAGCACTAGTGCTTGATTTCAATATTAACCGTGTCATTTCGAAGGAACGAAGTGACTGAGAAATCTTTATAATCATTGAATAAGATTTCTCCCTTCGGTCGAAATGACATATCGGTAACTTTTGCAAGTATGCACTTGGTTCTTATCATCGAGCTTTATACCGGAAGAGTGTAACTCCGCAAAAACCGCATCCCTGAAAAATGTATCGATATTCTTGTCGAACTTCAGACTGCCTATTGATGTATTGCGTATCTGATATTGTTTTACTTTTCCTGCTTCTGCGGGGACATATTTGAAGTTGGGGTAAGATCAATATCAGTATTGAATGAATAAATTTATTGGCCACCGTGGTGTCCACCCGATTTTCCACTATTGTCACGTCCGTTGCCGATGCTGTTCATCATGTTATAGGGAATTATAATTTGCAATAAGATATCGTCACCGCTTTCCCAGATGATTGTTCTATATTCGGGGAGTATCTCATAATAGCCGCGCACTTTCCCTTGCTGTCTTTTATGATAAATTTCCCCATATTGTTTTTATTAAATAGCTTATATTTTT
>JQDQ01000083.1 GCA_000747625.2 Smithella sp. SCADC | reverse complement strand
ATGTGTTAAATGACTTTTGACTTTTTACAGGGTCTTCAAATTTAATTGTTTAATTATTGATTCGTGCAGTACTATGCGAAAATATTTTGTTGAAATCAAGCAATAAATCCAAGATATTTTTCATATGGAGGTATTGCCGGACATAAATTTCGGCAGAAATAATTCCCTGTAATCGTGAAAACTGGACAGGAACTGTTATCCGGGCGCACGAAGGCAATAACAGAAAATGCATCATTACTCTTCCCGTTGAATTTGACAACCCCTGTTGAGGATAGATTAAAAATATAAGAATCATGGTGGCCCCCTCCATTGTCGAGGGATGACCATCATGGGGATCATGTGTCCTTTTTGACAGCAAGGGGACAATGGGAAGGAAGGATTACTTCTACATTGAGACGGTTCTTGTGTTTCTTGTTTTGGTGCTGGTGAGTTTTGATTCAGTTCCCGGCGGATTTGGTCGAGTCGTTGCCTGTTGCGGGGAGCAAGCAGGCCATAATAGCGCATCTTGTGAAAGCCACGGGGCAGGACATGCTGAAGAAAGCGGCGCATAAACTCGGAGACCTCCAGCGTCATGGTCTTCCAACAATGTTCGCGGGAATCTTTATAACGAAACGTAACCTTGCCTTGTTCTGTATGGAGAATCCGGCTGTTGGTGATCGCGGTCTGGTGGACATACCGGGCAAGGTAAGCCAGCGTTTTATCGGCAGTGTGGTTCCCTGATTTACAGTAAACGACCCAGCTTGTTTCCCATATCGACCGAGGAAAGACCACATGGGGAAGCTTCCTGCGGATCAGAGCCATGAAAGTTGCCCGGAATATCTCCGACAAGGCTTTTACCGGCACAAGATAAGTTTTTCGGGCTTCCAGCCAGTATCTCTTATCTGAAGAAAGTCCTCCCGCCGGAATAAGACAATGGACATGAGGATGATAGACTAAAGCGCGTGTCCAGGTATGGAGAACCGCCAGCATGCCGATTTGTCCGCCCACATAGCGGGAATCTGCCGCCAGTTTCATCAGGGAAAGGGCTGCTGCCTTTTTTCCAACCAGGCTTTTCGATCCGATTCGTGACAGGTGGGACAAGTGCGGTTTTTGCAGGAATGATAAGCATAGCGTAAATGATCGCAGTGATTGCACGCAAAGACATGTCCACCCATCAACACGGTGCGGCAGTCGATGATGTCCTGAATAGCCCGCCTATGAGAGGGTGGCATCCTCTGGCCGAATCGGTCCCGGTACGAAGGCCCGTAAGTCCGGAAAATATCCGTGATGTTGGGCATGATCTCTTAAAGATCGGCTAAAAGACTATTAAGGGTTTCGTTAAGGGTTGGGAAGCTCTTGTCTGTCAGATGGGTATAGATAGCAGTTGTTTGGGGGCTTTTATGTCCGGGAAGCTCTTGAATCACTCTCAGATCGACACCTCGTTCCAGCAGGTGGGTCGCATAAGAATGTCTCAGGGTATGAATCGATGCTTCCTTGCGGATGCCGCTTAAGTGAATCGTTAAAGTACTACGCGCCACGCCTCTTTCTTTCACCAGCCAGAGAAAATAAGCCCGGACTTCTTCCCCCGGTGATGTCTTCGGGGTTGCGCTTATAATACTTGGCCAATCCCCGGACTGCACCAATATAAGCCGTCTGTGTCTTTGCCGCGTATCCATGCAGTTGCATGTCCTCGATCATACGTTGTCTGATTACACTCATGATTTATTCCTTTCAGTTGGGATTTATTGGACCAGCTGTCAAACGGGATCTGAAAAGAGTATGCGGCTTGAATTAAATTTAAAACAAAAAAAGCAGCGCCTTTGTGGGGCCACTGCTTTTATAGTTACCGCGTGAGCGGTTTAGTTCAACAATGTTTATATGTTTTTTATATAGAAACAAAACCATTGATAATATGTCAATAATTTTCTATATTTTATGTTTCGATACCAGTACCGTAAAATGTTCAAATGATCTGTTATATGTTTTTTCCGCGTCTTTCGGAAAAAAGCACGCGGGCAGTTCTCTGTTCTTACGATGATACGTGAGGCAGTCGCAGCATACACCTTTTCTGCTGCAAGGTTCATATGTGCAGTTGCATTTATCAAGATTTTTCTCTTTTTTGCATTCCATTGTTTTCTTCCTTTACAAACACATTTTATTATTTTTTCGGCATTACCGTTTCTTAGTCCTTGTCATTACCCAGCCCGACTGGGTAATCCAGTTTGTTTGTTTTCTGGATTCCCGCTCGGAGGCGGGAATGACACTGTATATTTTTTTCATCTTGATGGTTGGGAAACACCCTCTCCCATAGAACAAATAATTTTATCATTAAAAATACTTAATGTAATACGTTAAATGTTGATAAAATATTGCTCTTTTTATATAATTTTCTCATAACTTTGTCCATATACTTACCATATGAAAAAATATTTGTGATCAAAAAATACTTGACAATGAATAACCATTGGTTACTATTCTTACCAAAGGTAAAACTCAACAAATTATAGGAGGCAATTATGTCCTTTAACGACTTTTTACTGGACGTGGAATCGCTGGCAGTCGCCGAGGAAACCAGGTTGATGGTCAGGGATGAAATCGATCCCGAATATCTTCGGGCTATGGATCGTGATGAAATAAAATTCCCCAGGAAGATTTATGAAACATATGCCCGCCACAATCTATTGGGAATAAGGTTCCCGAAGAAATATGGCGGCAGAGGATTAAACTGGGTGGCAGCCGTCGCTGCCATGGCCGAAATTGGTCCGTTAGGTACTGCCTGCGGCTGTGCTTATGTAATGCCGGACATCGTTGGCGAAGGTCTCATCAGATTCGGCACCGAAGAGCAGAAGATGAAATACCTGAAACCGATGCTTGAAGGAAAGCTGGCGGCCGCCGAGGCGCTTACTGAACCGCGGGGCGGATCAGATTTCTTTGGTGCTACCAGTAGAGCTATTGACAAGGGAGATCATTTTCTGGTGACCGGCCAGAAGCGCTTTGTTGTGGGGGCCGAGGGCGCCGACTTTTTCCTCGTGTACGTCCGCACAAACATGGATCCCAAATCAAGTCCGTATGAACGAATCAGCACTCTCATCATCGACCGCTCACCCGAAGTCGAAGTCAAGTATTTGTATGGACTCATGGGAACCCGTGGCGGCGGCACCGGAAGACTTACTTTCCGCAACGTTAAAGTGCCGAAGGAAAATCTCTTAGGCCTGCTCAATGGCGGCGCCTTTGTCTTCAACCGAATGATGATACCAGAACGTATCACCAGCGCAGCACCTTGTATTGGCGGCATGAGAGCCGGTCTGGAACTGGCAGCGCGTTATACAGACCGCCGTATGGCCTTCGGAAAGAAGATACGCAAATTTCAGCTCGTAAGTGCGATGCTTGCCCGGGGCATTACCCTGATGGACGCCAGCGCCGGCATTGTGTATCAAGCTGCCCTCGCTGCCGACCGGGATGATCCCCGCATCCGCCGATTAGCGAGTGAAGCCAAACGTTTCGTCACAGACAATTCCTGGGAAATATCAAACCTGGTTATGCAAATGCTGGGCGGCATCGGCTACACCAACGTGTATCCCGCCGAACGGGCACTAAGGGATGCTCGATTATGCCAGATATGGACAGGAACCAATCAGATAATGGACCTCATGATTCAGCATGATTACTATGACGAACTGTTAAAGCAGACTGGAAGGTACCGTCTGAGTGAACTGGACGCGGAGAACGCCGCCGCCGAGGAAGAAAAGATCTATGACGATGACGATATGTGGCGTGTATTGGAGAAGGAAAACAAGTAACTGCTCATTAATCAGCAAAATAATACACTAGATGGGGATTATTTATGTTCGATATGTTTGAAAATATTAGACAGGCAAAAAAAAGGGCGCAAAAGTTGTGGGATGTTTCCCCCTGTACCCACCGCTGGAGTTGCTCCATTCTTTCGGCCTGATGCCTGTGGTTCTTTGGGATATGAAAGACGGAGTGCGTACGCTCAAAGAAAGCGATCGCCATCTTCAGAGCTTTACCTGTTCTGTGGCCAGGCGACTTACAGAGTTTGTCCTGTCAGAAGAAGGATCTCTTCTTGACGGTCTCCTGATGTACAATGCCTGTGATACTTTCCGCAATATGCCGGAAATTATCAAACGCGGTCTTCAGGAAATTGAATGACGCCATAAAAAAAGCTAAGTCAAATCCAAAGAAAAACATTTCTTACGAAAGAAAGATCATAGTTTCCGGTATTCTTCCTCCCCCGGATGCCCTGTGCGCTATCATCGAAGAAGCCGGTATGAGAGTAGCCGGCAACGACGTGTCGTCTCAAGCCCGGTCCTACAGCTACATTCCTCAGGAAACCGGTGATCCTGCCGCTTATTACGCTGATTTTTACCGAAACCATTATCCGTGCACGACCCTTCTTTATTCGTCGGATGAGCGTCTCAAGGCACTCAATGAACTGATTGAAAAGCGAGGAGCCCGGGGCTATATCGTCGCACAGTTTCATGACCTGATTAGAACCATCGAATGATCGACGTGGACCACGCGGATGTTAGAAAGTACAACGAGGAGAGCGCTTTCCTGAGGATGGAGGCTTTGCTGGAAAGTATTGACGCAGGAAGGGCACGCGCGAAAACCTAACGGATATGAACCGGATTAATTATTGTTTAAATCTTTCAGCAATGATCTTTCCCAACGCCAGCATATGATTTAAAGCCTCTTCCTTGCTTCTGCCCGGGTAGTTCCGGAAGGTTATGATTATCCCATTCATGGCAGCAAATAAAGCATGAGAAAGCATCCGGGCGCTCTTCTCATCATTCTCTTTTGCGAAAATCCTATCGAACTGGGCTAGCAACACTCTCTCGGCGGTATTAAGACGTAGAATCATTTCCTCATTCAGAGAGCCATCCAGCACGAAATGTGTCATCATCCTGAAATATTGATCATTTTCTGCTAAAAACCGAATGAACCTTTCCATAACTTTTTCAATTTTGATATTGCTATCGTCATCTATTAACTGATTGACAAATTCCACTATTTCGGCGCCACGTCTTATACACGCTTCCACAAATAACGATTGTTGATCAGGGAAGTAACGATAGATGAGAGCGTGAGAAATTCCGGCTTCTTTCGCGATATCCCGAATGGTCACCATGTTAAAGGCTTTTTTAGCGAATACCCGCTCCGCCGCGCTGATGATGAGATCGCGCCTGACCTCTCGTTCATGCTCTTTAAGTTTATTGAATGATACTGTTTTTATCATGACATCCTAAAACAAAAATAAAGGTGTAAAGGTGTTTTACTTAAACACCAGATCATCTTTTGTTCAAGTATTTTTTACGACTTTATCTAAAAAGATATAATTAGTGTTCATCAAAATGGACAAACAGTTTATTTGCCTTTGAATACCGCAGTGCGTCTTTCAATGAAAGACTGGAGGCCTTCTTTCATATCATCGCTTTTCATAACTTCAGACACTGTTTGATAAATAATTTTTTTTGCGGCTTCTTCGCCCTCTTTTTCAGCCAAACGACTGTTCTGCAAAATACTGCGCACACCCAGCGGAGCGGCGCTGGCCACTTTCCGTGCCAGTTCCATTGCTTTTTCCAGTTGTTTTCCCGGTTCGGTGACATACTGTACCAAACCCATACGATAGGCATCGTCTGCGGTCCATTGATCCCCGGTCAAAAGATAGCGCATCGCATTGGACCACCCCATATCTCTGGGCAATCTAAAAGTTGCTCCTCCACACGGGAAAAATCCGCGGCGTACTTCCAGCATGGCAAAACGCGTGTCCGATGCCGCCACACGGATATCCGCGTTGAGCATCACTTCCACACCCCATGTGAAGCAATATCCCTGTACCGCATAAATAATCGGCTTGCGACACCGTTTCTCATCCATCATGTAAAAAGGATCAATTTCGTCTTTACCGCCCAGAGGAAAACCCACTCCATTACTGAAAGCATCCGACCAGTCGGTTAACTCCAGTCCGGAAGTAAAATGCGGGCCATTGGCATAAACGACTCCAACCCGTAAATCGTCGTCCTGATCCAGTTTGTAATATGCTCTCGCCATCTGCGTATACATTTCGCGCGTCATGGCGTTGTATTTTTTAGGCCGGTCAATTTCAATGAGCATAATGTGCTCTTCAGTTTTTACATTGATAGTCATAATGGTTTCTCCTTCCGGGAAATTCTTTACTTTGCCGCTTCGTTATCTTTTGAATGCAACTCGGTATTATTGGTCGAGAGTATAAGTAAATGGACACGCAGTGTCAACGAAAAAAATATACATCGTTATTTGGCCGCTGGCGTTTTCTTCTTCTTAAATACGCCGATCTGCACTCAATTCCCAATTTTCGGCAATCATTTTCTATCTTATTTCCAATAGTCTCGAAATATTCGTAAGTATTTTTCTCTTTCCACCCATATTTTTTGTAAATTTTATCAGCGTGGTAATAGTTCATGCGGTCAATTTTCCCTGCCAACATGGGGATGAGATTCCCGGCTTCAGGAAGAATCGGCGCAATCATTACATAAGTCCTGATGCCATTTTGATGCAATGTTGCGATAGCTTTCAGCCGCTCCTCGATCGGCGGCCCATAAGGTTCAAATATCTTTCTCGTTTCGTCATTGGCGGTGGTGATAGTTAGCCCGACTTTGATATTTTTCTTTTTTCTGAATATATCCAAATCCCGAAGAACAAGTGGCGAGCGTGTCTGAATAACTACCGGCCAATCATTCTTCACGAGTATTTCCAAACATTGTCTTGTAAGTTTATATCTTGCTTCCAGCGGCTGATACGGGTCGCAAACACCGCTCACCCAAACTGTACCCATTTTTTTCTTCTTGATTTCTTTGCTTAACAAATCCGGTGCGTTGATTTTTACGTTAACAAAATCACCCCATGGTTCTTTATGTCCGGTAAATCACTTCATAAATCTGGCATAGCAATAAGAACACGCGTGCTGACATCCGACATACGGATTGATGACATAATTATAAATCTTTGACGAAGAAAGAATGGATTTAGCGTGGATTTCTTTTATCTTCATTGCTATATTGAAGCTGTGGAAATCATCCAGAGCGTAGCGATCGGCTGGATTTTTTTATACGCTCTTTTGATAATGTGAGGCGTACCAGTCCACGACTTCCCTGATCATTCTCTGGTAAGAAGTCTTCTGTGTTTTTGCTTGATCTTTAAAAAAACTGATACTGGATTTCTTTAAAGAAATAGTTACTTTCACATTATCTTCTTTCAGCACTAACTTTTCCGGTGGCGGAAGAAAGTCTTTGACAACTCTCAAATGGCCCATGGGTTCCTCAGTATATTTTGTTTTGTTCTTCATAAATTCTCCTTCCTTTTCTCCAATAACCTGCTCCATAAATGCGTATTACGTTACCGCGGTACGTAAACCTGACCGTTAAGACACCTTCGCCGACATGGCCCATGCAGTAATATCGATTCTCTTCAGTGCTATGGTTAATGTCTTCCGCAATAACACGGTCGGGTCAAGAAAAGCCTGTTGGCAAACAGAAAAGAAATACCATGCTTGAATTGGTTTTCTTTGTCCTTTTCTTCATCCCACTCAAAGATTGCTTTTTTCATGATTTTACTATGCCAGATTCATGTATAATTTGCTATATAATAGTATGGGTATATGCATGGCTTAAATGCATTAATATTTATGCATAAAGCAGAGCTGAGCCGGAGCGTAGCGGGTGGATTGATTTGGTTATGCCGTAACTTCTTCTATTGGTAATATTTGTTTGCCGTGGCGAATTGTTAGGATTGACACATGCTTTTTTTCAATACGATAAATGATTCGATAATTGCCGTAGATTAGTTCTCTAAATTGCTCATCTCTAATTTCAGGAACGACCCTTCCGATTTCTGGTGAAGATGCCAGTTTAGTTACTTTTAAAAATATTGCGGTAATCCATTTGTCTGCTGCTAATGGTTTGTCCAAGGCTATATATTCAGCGATTTCCGAAGCTCTGTCTATGGCCAGCGGCGACCAAATAATTTTCATTTCAGGACTCTTCTCAAGACTTTCTTTTTTGCATCTTCATGCGTAACACCTTGACCGTTTGCAAGTTGCCCAAGTGATGTCTGAACATCGGTGAGAAGTTCAAGCCTTTCCTGCATGTTTTCATATTCAGATGCATCCAATAAAACGGCAACTCCTTTGCCATGTTGCGTGATTACAACAGGCCTTTTTGTATCACGAACTTGCTTTATGTAGCTTGCAATCCCTATCCTTACCTCAGATAATGGCTTGATATCTTGATCGATTTTTAATCTTTGCATTTTACACCTCACATATTAACTAATTAATGTACATTATATAGTACATCATAGCGTACATTAATTAGTATAAGCAAGAACTATCTTGTGCCTAACGCCTGAATTAAGCCGTGCCGCGAAGCGGCGGCTTGAATGAGTTGTCAGGCGTGATTGGATTTTCCCCACTTTCTGAGTCGCCCGGTAATCCCCTCATCACCGCGGCATCACCGCGAACACGCCCCAGCCCAGGTATTCACGCGTGTAAGCGGCGTAGCGCTCGGGTTCCGAGGTTAGTTTGGCTCGAACATCTTTCGCGAACTCGTCGTCGGGATTGGCTTCAAGCCATCGGCGCATGGTGAGCCACTTGGCCGCCTCGTATCTGTCCCAACTGTCCTGGTCTGCCAGAACCATTTCCACGACGTCGTAGCCGAGGCGGCAAAAAGACGCTAGAAGTTCCGGAAGCAGGAGAAAGTCGGAGCTTGAGCCGGCAAGACACCCCCTGGCAACATCTTCCGTCGGCGGTAACTGCCGCCAGTAGGGCTCGCCGACGAGGATGATCCCTCCAGGGCGGAGACTCTGCGCCAGAAGCTCAATGGTGCCGACGACTCCCCCGGCGATCCACGTGGCGCCGAGACAGGCTGCTACACCGACCTTCTCGTCAGAGACGTAGCCGGCAGCATCGCCATGGATGAACTTGACTTGATCGGCGACGCCGAGTTCTTCAGCACGTAGTTTCGCTTGCTCGGTGAACAACTGGCTCATGTCGATGCCGGTGCCGATGACTCCGTAATCGCGTGCCCAGGTGCACAGCATCTCCCCAGAACCGCTACCGAGGTCGAGCACTCGGGTCCCCGTTTCCAGACGCAGCGCCGCACCGAGAGTGGCGAGCTTTTCGGGCGTGAACGGATCATGGATGCGGTGAGCACTTTCGGTGATGTTGAATATCCGTGGAATGTCCATTGCAGAAAATCTCCTTTCGGTGTGAATAGATTCGGTCACTGCCTATCGGAGCTGCGGCTGAGCAGTCCCGTGTACGGGATCTGTTCTAGTCGCTTGTTCGACCGCCATCGGCGGGAAAGCAAGCAACTCTTGGACGCGGCTCCGTTCTCCCGTCACCAAAGGTGGCGGGAGAACGGCTAGCATCACCGGGAGCCGGTATCGGCGATCCGGTGCATGCCTTGGTTAGCCATGGAATGATCCTGTTTCGAGACAACCAACTTTGAGAATATATCATCAACCGTTGATTGATTCGATTTCGAGGTAATCACGCCCAGTTCCCTCAACAACTTTTTTTCAATACACTTTGATTCCCGATCCGGTCGAGGAATGACACTAATTGTGAGGTTTTATTTTAATCTGCAGGGCGGAGAAGAAATTAATCACGGCAATGATCTCGCCCATCAGAAAGACGTATTGATATCCCCATTTAATCCAGATAAAACCACTAAAGACACCAAGAAAAATAGAAAAGATGCCGATAATCATGGCAACATTGGCCACAGCGCTGAACTGCCCCAGCCTTTTGCCGGTTTCCCCCTTCACAGCCAGTTCCATGCCAATGCTCTGATTCAGAGGAATAAACAAATGCTGTCCGATGCTGAAGATAAAAAGCCAGATAAGCATCACGGAAAAACTTGGAGAAAGTAATCCGATAAACAATATTCCTATGGCGCACAGAATATTGGCCAGTGCCGCCTGCCTTCGGGAACACAGAAAAAATAAAATCGCTGAAACAACGATTGTCAAAAGACCGGGCAATTCACGAGGGAGTTCCAAAAGTCCGCGCTGAAGATTGTTGATAAAGAATGTTTCATTCAAAAAATTATTGAAAGTAGAGTCAACGATGCTCTGAGAAAATCCAAAAATAAATGTCGCCGCTAAAAACAGATGGAGGTTCCGCGGCAATTTTAAGAGGGTATTTTTAGTTTGCTTAATCACGTGGTTAACCTTATTTTATCATTCTGGACCAGGAAACTTTGTCGTAATGTCCCCCGCTGGCGGGGGGAGGGGGTGGACGTTTTTTTTTACCTAGATGTAATTTCAGCCGCTTTGGACGGCTCGTAGAGCAGTCCCTACAATATCCACCTCCGTCACTACGTGACACCTCCGCCAGCGGAGGATATGATTGATGTTCTTTCACATTGTGACACAGTGTTATTGCCAGCTCTTAGTCTCAGAAAACTTCTTTTAAACATCCTTCAATAATTTGTAATCCTTGACACTTCTTTCTGATTTCCATATATGTTTTTACATAGAAAAAATAAAGGATATTTATCCATGGCCAAGCCTCGAATTCTTTTTATGGGCACACCTGATTTTGCGCTTCCTGCTTTGCGCCTTCTGCATGAGCAGAATTATCCGATAATCGGCGTTGTCACCCAGCCAGACCGCCCCAAGGGTCGGGGGTTAAAAGAAGTCGCACCGCCCGTAAAACTTCTGGCGCAGAAATTTGGCCTGCCTGTTTTTCAGCCTCAAAAAGTAAGAGAGGAATCTTTTCTGGAAATTTTTAGAAAACTTAATCCGGATATGGTCGTGTTGGTAGCTTTCGGCCAGATTCTGCCCAAAGCAATTATTGATTATCCGCCCCTGAAATGCCTGAACATCCACCCTTCCCTTCTGCCGAAATACCGCGGCGCGGCGCCGCTTAACTGGCAGATTATCCGCGGAGAAACAAAAACCGGTGTAACCATTATGCTGATGGATGAAGGAATGGATTCCGGCGATATTATTCTACAGGAAGAAACTGGACTTGGCGCTACCGAAACTTTCGGTGAATTGCATGACCGTCTGGCACAACTGGGCGCGACATTGCTTATTAAATCCATTGAGCAAATGGCAAATGGAACCGCAAAAAAAAAACCGCAGGACGCCTCCGGCGCAACTTTCGCGCCGCGCCTGACAAAAGAAACAGGAAAGATCAATTGGAACAGTAAAGCCTCGGATATTGTAAATCTAATCCACGGTTTGAGTCCAATGCCTTCGGCTTATACGTATCTGGATGGACAATCTCTGAAAATTTTTACAGCCGAAGCACGACCGGAAAATATTAATCAGCCACCGGGCACCATCGGCGCCGCCGGTCCAGCAGGGCTGACTGTGGCGGCAGCAGACGGTTACGTAATTTTAAAAGATGTACAATTGGCGGGAAAGAAAAGGATGCTGATTTCGGACTTCCTGCGCGGTTATCAACTAAAGCCGGGAAGTGTTTTGCAATGAAATAAAAATTGTTGCATCAATCGGGGGGCCGGGAATTTATGCATCATACGACTTTTAATACACCCGTTGTAAAATCATTTTTCCGAGGTATTTCCCTGGTTCTTTTAAAAATACTCGGTTGGAAAGCATCAGGAAAGTTGCCCCAAAAAGCAAAATATATTCTTATTGTCGCGCCGCATACATCCAACTGGGATTTATTCCATGGAATTCTCCTGGCGTTTGCACTGAAGGCCCATATACCCATTTTACTGACATTTATCGATTACGAAAGAAAAACCGGTGGAGCAGGTCCTCTAATATACCCACCGGTGATATGGAAAAGGATATGAACATAATTCGCAATTTTTATCTGACAATCAAAGGCAAATATCCCGAGAATGCAAGCCTCGTGGTTATCCGTTCTAAATCATGAAAATATCAGTTCGCCATCAGGCCGTCGACATTTTAAATAAAGTAAGCGCTGGTCAGGATTTCGCCAGTCCGCTTATCAATGATTGTCTGGATAAGAACTCTTTATCCGGAACACCGGACGGACGATTACTTACTCATCTGGTATATGGAGTACTGCGCTTTCGTGGTCATCTCGACTGGATATTAGCAAAATTCTATCGCGGAGATTTCGAGAAGATAGACGAAGGCGTAAAAAATATCTTGCGCCTTGGCATTTACCAGCTTAAATTCAGCGACCGGCTCCCTGATTTTGCCGTTGTAAATGAAGCAGTCAAAATTGCCAAAATACTAAAGCCGGATAAAAGCGCATTGGTTAATGCTGTTTTAAGAAACTATTTGCGCCGCGGACAAAATTTACCCTTCCCTTCAGCGAAAAAAAATGTAGCTGAGTATATAGCCGCTTTTCATTCGTATCCTCTCTGGCTTGTTAAAAGATGGATAAAAATATTCGGCCCGGAAGAAACGATTTCTTTATGCTCAACCGACAACAAGTTGCCGCCGCTGATGGCCCGCGCTAATACGTTAAAAATATCACGTGAAGATTTGATAGAAAAACTTACCGCTGCCGGATTCACACCGGAGGCAACCAAATTTTCTCCCGACGGTCTAATACTCAACACTTCCGCGAATCCCCTTCAGAAAACCGATTTCTTTGAGGCCGGCTTTCTGCGTATTCAGGATGAAGGGGCACAACTGATTTCTTACCTGATTAAACCTGACAGCAATGAATCCATATTGGATGCCTGCGCCGGATCGGGAGGCAAAACCACGCATCTTGCCGCAATTCTTAAAAACAAGGGAAGAATTGTCGCGATTGATCGCAATCCGGAAAAAATTGCCGAATTAAAGCTGGAAGCAGCACGGCTGGGAATAAATATAATTGAAACGCAAACAGGCGATTTGGAAGCCGGTCTTGATGATTCTCTAAAAGAGAAATTTGATTATGTTCTGGTGGACGCGCCCTGCTCCGGTACGGGAACATTGCGCCGCAATCCGGAAATCAAATGGCGCACAACAGAAAAAGATTTGCATAATTTTACCGCCATTCAAAAATTAATTCTGCAAAACGCATCGGCAGCTGTCAAAAAAGGAGGTTGCTTAATTTATAGCACCTGTTCACTGTTGCCTGAAGAAAACGAAAATATTGTTGACGATTTTTTAAAGCACAACCCTGATTTTTCCTTATGCCGCCCGGCTGACTCAATTAACCGGCAACTTATTGACAGCCGCGGATTTTTTCACACCTATCCACACAGGCATAATATGGACGGATTCTTTGGAGCAATCCTCAAAAACTAACTTTAATTTAAAATGGAATATTATTAATAACTTATACGATTGATTTCAGTTGACGTTTCCAATAAAAAAATGTTATTAGGCATGCACTTTTTTTAGGAGCAAAATAATGTTCGTAAAACAAATGCAGGTAAGTACGATGGCCGTTTTTGCCTATCTGGTCGGCGACCAGATTACCGGAGACGCTCTGGTTATTGATCCGGCGGCTGACGTTAAAGGAATTATTGCTGAAGCCAAGAAGAATAATTTACATATTAATTACATAGTCAATACCCATGGCCATGTTGACCACATCAGCGGCAACACGGAAATGCAAAAAGAAACCGGTGCCAAAATTATTGTTCATGGAGACGACGCCATTATGCTGACTCACACGCCGGCCATGATTCTGCGAATGTTCGGAGCAAAAGCCTCTCCGCCGGCCGATATTCTGGTTAAAGACGGTGATACAATTTCCGTAGGCAACGTTGAGCTCAAAGTTATCCATACTCCGGGACATTCTCCCGGCGGAATCAGTTTATATACACCCGGGTATGTATTCACCGGAGACACTTTATTCGTTGAAGCTGTAGGCAGAACAGATTTACCGGGCGGATCATGGCAGACAATGTTAAAAGCCATCAAGGAGAAACTTTTTTGTCTGCCCGACGACACTAAAGTAATGCCCGGACATAATTACGGCCGTATGCCAACTTCCACTATTGGCCATGAAAAAACCTGCAATCCATTCGTTCAATAAAGGAGTGTATTTTTATGAACAAGAGCATACAGACAACCGAATTTAAAAATCTGAAACTGATTGGCCGTGGAAAAGTTCGCGATATTTATTCTGTAAAAAACTACTTGCTCATTATGACCACCGACCGCATCTCGGCATTTGATGTTATCATGCCCAATCCTGTGCCCGGCAAAGGCATAATTCTAAACTGCATGTCCGCTTTTTGGTTTGAAAAAATGAAAGATATTATCGGCAACCATATTGTTTCCACCAGTCCCGCAGAGTTTCCTGAAGAATGTGCTCCCTATCGCGGTGATCTGGAAGGCAGAAGCATGCTGGTTAAAAAAGCTTCTCCTCTGCCGGTTGAATGTATTGTCCGCGGTTATTTAAGCGGCTCCGGTTGGAAAGATTATCAGCACAACAAAACCGTTTCCGGCATTAAACTCCCGGATGGTTTAAAAGAATCATCCAAATTACCTGAACCCATTTTCACCCCGACCACCAAAGCAGAGGCCGGTGAACATGATTCGCCCATTAATAAAAAAGAAATGGAGGATCTGATCGGGGCAGAATTAACCGACAGAGTTATAAAGATTTCACTCGCTATTTATGAAAGGGCAGCGGCAATAGCGCTGAAGGCTGGAATTATCATCGCCGATACAAAAATGGAATTCGGCTTGATGGGTAAGGAATTAATCCTGATTGATGAATTGCTGACTCCCGATTCCTCCCGTTTCTGGCCTGCCGATGATTATGAAGAAGGCCGTCCACAAAAAAGTTTTGATAAACAGTTCCTGCGGGACTATCTTCTTTCCATAAAGTGGAATCAAAAGCCGCCCGCGCCGGAATTGCCTGCGGAAATCATAGAAAATACAAAGAAAAAATACGAAGAAGCGCTGAAGCGCCTTGTGGAGTGATCTATCGATCAATATATTGACTTGAACTAAATTATCATTAGATTATATCCAAATCCAAACAGATATATCTTTTCCCCGTAAGGAGACATATTTTGAGTATTAAAAAACTGCCTGATTATCGTTTAAGACAAAAAATACTATATGTGGACAAAGCTAATCAGAATGTACTTCAGGATTATGGCAACTCTTTGCTGGAAGAAGGCTTTTTATCCGACGCTCTTGATTTTTACCAAAAGGCAGAGGATAAAGGCGGCCTTCAAAAAATTAAGGATATCGCATTTGATCGCGGCGATGTGATGCTTTTTCAGCAGGCGGCTAAAGCCCTTAACCTGGAACTAAAACCTGCCGACTGGGAAACTATCGGACAGAAAGCCATCAGCCTGAAGAAATATTCCTTTGCCCGGCACGCTCTGGAAAAAGCAAATAATGAGGAAATGCTTAAATCCCTCAATAAAATAATGCAACAAGAGGTTGACTCAAAAAGCGCATGACAACGAAGAAAGATTATTACGAAATTTTAAACGTGGATAGCAATGCTTCAGATGAAGAAATAAAAAAAAGCTACCGCACGATAGCAATGCAGTGTCATCCGGACAGGAATCCGGGAAATAAAAAAGCTGAAGAAAAATTCAAAGAAGCGGCTGAAGCTTATGAAGTATTAAGCGACACGCAAAAAAGAGAAATATACGACCATTACGGGCATGAAGGCTTAAACAACACCGGTTTTAGAGGATTCAGCGGTTTCGACGATATCTTTTCCCATTTCAGCAATATTTTCGAGGATGCTTTCGGATACGGCAATACGGGAGGGCAATCGCATTCCGGGGCTGCTGCCGGCGCTGATTTACGCTATGATCTGAAAATCTCTTTTCTTGATGCCGCTTTTGGACTTACCACTACAATTGAAGTGGGGAAATTAGCAACCTGTCGTAAATGTCAAGGCACCGGAGCTGCGCCGGGATCATCTCCCGAAATATGCCGCACCTGTAAGGGTCGCGGTCAGGTAATCCAATCGAGTGGTTTTTTTACCATCAGTTCCACCTGTCCTCATTGCAATGGACACGGCAAAGTTATCTCCAAGCCGTGCGATAATTGCCGCGGCAGAGGCAAAGAACATATATCTAAAACCGTGCAATTGAAAATTCCCGCCGGTGTGGAAACAGGATCGCGTCTGCGTCTGCGCGGAGAGGGAGAAGCCGGAGACCGCGGCGGACCCGATGGTGATTTGTATGTATTTTTACATGTCGAAGAGCATGATTTTTTTTCCAGATCAGGTGACGATATTATTTGCCGTATTCCTATTTCCTTTGTTCATGCTACATTGGGCGCAACGATGGAAGTTCCTACACTTCAAGGACAAGAAAAGTTCAAAATTCCCAAAGGTACGCAAAACGGGCAAACTTTCAGACTCAAAGGCAAAGGAATTTCTCATCTGAGGGGTTACGGACGCGGAGATCAGATTATTGAAATTTTCGTGCAAATCCCCACGGTACTCAGTAAAAAGCAGGAAGAGCTTTTAATCGAATTTGAAAAACTCAATAAGGCAGGCCATTGATTTAAGAGGCTGCCGGATATTAGCAATTGCAATACCCTATAACTTGTGCTTTAAATATTACAATAAATTTACCGGAGGAAAAAACATGAAAAGAAATAATTTTTTACTCTTGATCATATCCTTATTTGCTCTTTTTATTTTTTCCGGTTGTGCGGCATTAATTGCAGGAGGAGTCGCTGCCGGAGCGGGGACGGCGGGAACCTATTATTATATCAACGGTGAACTGAAAACTGATTATAGTTTTTCATTCGACGAAGTATGGACAGCCTGTGAAAAAACTGTAGCCGATATGAAAGGCATCGAAGTTGTTCCTGAAAAAGAAATTGCCAAGGGAAGAATCAATACATTAATCAATGATGAAAAAGTTAAATTCGATATTACATATAAATCAAAGAATCTAACTACCGTAACCATTCGTGTGGGCTTACTCGGCAATAAGTTATCGTCCCAGCTTCTGCATGATAAAATTGCCGATTACCTGGCTAAAAAATAAAATCGCCGTAATATGGCCGGGTAAATAAATGAATAAAAAAGTTATCCTGGGTATACTGATCAGCTTCGTCCTGGTTTACTTATCTATAAGAGGAATTAATCTTCAGGATGTTTTCCGTGATCTGCAAAGAATACAGTTCAGCTATGTTATTTCTTTCATTATCCTTATAATGCTGATGCAATGGCTGCGATCTTACCGCTGGGGCGTTATGCTGCAGCCGATGGAGAAAATAGATCAATTATCTCTTTTCTCAGTTACTTCGGTAGGTTTTCTGGCAATAGCATCAATTCCAGCGCGAATTGGCGAACTGGCCAGACCTTATTTAATCTCCAAAAGAAGTTCCATAAAAATGTCTTCCGCGCTGGGAACCATTCTTGTTGAAAGAGTATTTGATAGTTTCACAGTATTGGCAATTGCTATAATTATTCTTTTTTTTACCGACCTGCCGCCATGGATGATTAAATCAAGCATTATCTTTTTTCTGCTCGCGTTAGTGATGTTTTGTTTTATCATCTTTCTGATACTGCGCAGAGAAGCAGCACTAAAGTTAATCAATGGGATATTAAGTAAACTTCCCGGAAAATTCGCACACAAAATAGATGAGCTTATACATCATTTTATTGACGGCTTTCAAATCATCACTAACATTAAACTGTTTTTATATTTGTTTTTTCTTTCGGCTTTAATCTGGCTTGTGGATGTTCTGGCGATTTATATGTTGCTGGAGTCTTTCGGTTTTGGTCTGCCGGTAATGGCGTCGTTTGTTTTAATGATTATTCTCATCGTGGGCATAGCCATTCCCACAGCCCCCGGCTATATTGGCAACTGGCATTTTGCCTGTGTTCTGGCTTTAAGTCTTTTTGGTTTGGCTAAAGCTGAAGCGCTTTCGTTTGCTCTTGTTTACCATTTCTTATCTATGATAATTGTAGTTGTGCTCGGAGTTGCATTTCTTCCTTTCAATAAATTTTCAATACCCGATATGAAGAACCAAATAAATAATATAACAAAAAGTTAAGGCTGGTCTTTCACCGCTATCTTCAGAGCTTTTAATTTTTTGTGCAGATTACTGCGTTCCAGACCAATCGCTTCAGCGGTCTTAGAAATATTTCCTTCGTTCTCCTCCAGCTTCTTTAAAATAAATTGCCTTTCGAAATCCATCTTCGCATCTTTCAACGAATCTCCGGCTACAGACTGAGAGGCGAAAGCCGCCTCACTTTCCTCTTTAATATTTAAAGGGGGAATATCCCTGGCCGTTATTTTATCATCAGGAGTCAGAATGATCATTCTTTCAATGATATTTTTCAACTCCCGCACATTCCCCGGCCAATCGTGCTTCATCAGCAGAGCCATCGCTTCATCTGTCAATGTCTTCGGTTCCAGGCCTTCTTTGGTGGTAAAGTCAAGAATAAAACGTTCTACCAGAGGGTTAATGTCTTCCTTTCTTTCACGCAGGGGTGGAACAACAAGAGGAATTACATGCAGACGATAATAAAGATCCTGCCGGAAACGCCCCGCTTTCATTTCCTCTTCCAGGTCTTTATTTGTCGCAGCTAAAACCCGGACATCCATGTCGATTAATTTATTGCCGCCGACTCTTTCAAACTTTTTTTCCTGTAAAATACGCAGAATTTTTGCCTGCGCTTTCAGGCTCATATCGGCAACTTCATCAAGAAATATTGTGCCTTCATGGGCAAGATCGAATTTGCCGCGCTTTTTCTCTGTAGCTCCGGTAAAAGCTCCTTTTTCGTGACCGAACAATTCACTTTCTATAAGCTCTTCCGGTATTGCCGCGCAGTTGACCTCCACGATATCTTTATGTGATCTCAAACTTAAATGATGAATCGACCGCGCCACCAGCTCTTTACCCGTACCGTTTTCTCCCATAATTAAAATCCAGGCGTTCGTCGGAGCGACAATGCTGATCATCTCTTTAAGTTCAGTTATCGCCGGGCTTGTGCCGGTAAGTTCATACTGATGAGAAACTTTCTCTTTTAATAAAACATTTTCTTCCTGCAGACGAATTAGATTTATGGCGTTGTTTACCAGAATGATAATTTTATCCAGTGACAGAGGTTTTTCGATAAAATCGAATGCGCCAAGTTTCGTGGCCTTCACTGCTGTTTCGATTGTGCCATGACCGGACATTATAATTACCAGCATTTGCGGATTTATCTTCTTAATGACTTTGAGAGTTTCCAGACCATCCATGCCCGGCAGCCAGATATCGAGTAAAATAAGCTGGGGCATTTCTTCTTCAACAATCTTAATCGCGTCTTCACCGCTGCCTGCGACCAGAACCTGATAGCCCTCGTCTGCCAGGATTGCCTTCAAAGAGTGGCAAATGCTTTCTTCATCATCAACAACAAGAATTGTCTCGTTCATGTCAACTTTTCCGCCAATTAACTTTTTTCTTTATATATAAATTAAACCTGAGAAACCGGCAACTGAAAAGAAACAATCGTTCCCGTGGGTTTATTGTCAGCAACGCTAACCTGACCACGATGATCGGAAATAATTGAGCTTACAATCGCCAGACCAAGACCGCTTCCCGCTTTTTTTGTCGAGAAATACGGCTCAAATACTTTTCTTTTATAACTTGCCGGAACTCCTCTGCCATCGTCTGCCACCGTCACCGTGGCCTTACGGTGTTGTTCATCATAGGTTACGGCAATATCTATATGACCACTTTTCTTATCGATCGCCGCGACAGCGTTATCCAGCAAATTGATCATCACTCTGTTGATTTGCTCTGCGTCTAAATCAAATTTCGGAAGTCCCTCAGAGGGTTTAAATTCAAAAACGATATCCTTGTGCGCATCCTGAAAAAGTAAAACGGCTTCGGCAACCACGGCATTCAAGTCGTTCGGCGACAAAGAAGTCACCGGCATTCGCGCGTAACGGGAAAATTCATTGACCAGGTTTTTCAGCACCTCCACTTGATCAATAATTGTCTGAGTGCACTCTTTAAATACGGAACCTTCTTCTCCCAGTTTATCTCCATATTTTTTCTGCAATCTTTGTGCGGAAAGCTGAACCGGTGTCAGCGGATTTTTGATTTCGTGCGCCATGCGACGGGCTACTTCACGCCAGGCAGCAGCACGTTCCGCTTTTTGAAGTTGAGTCAAATCTTCAAAAACTATAACGATACCGGAGTCATTACCTTCCTCATCATGAATTGTTGTCATAGTCAGAAGAACAGTAATGGCTTTCTCTTTAAGCATAACTTCCAACTGCTTTTCCAATACGCTCTCGTTGTTTTCTTTCATTTCCTGCAGAAATTCGTCAACCAGAGAAAGGTGTTCCGGCATCATTAAATCGCGATAATTTTGAAAAAGAACCTTCTCCGCTTTAATATCAAACATATTCTCCGCGGCACGATTTATAGTAGTGATCATTCCGGCTTTATCCACGGAAATAACCCCGGCGGAAACATTGCGCAAAACTGTTTCCATATATTTTCGCCGCTGCTCCAGATTTATATTCGCTTCTTCCACGCTGTTCTTGCTTTTCTTTAAATCCACGGTCATCTGGTTAAATGATTTGACCAAAAGTCCAATCTCATCGTCCGCTTCAATATTAATGCGACTATCCAAATCTCCCTGTGTAATTCTATTAGTAGCCAGAACAAGATCCTGAATAGGATCAGTGATTCCCTTGGCCAGAGTCAATCCAAACCATGTCGCTAAAAATATGATAACCAGAGTCACTATGGACAGCGTAATAATGTAATTTGATTTAATCGGGTTTTTCAAAAGTTTAATCTTGCCATACTGTTCAGAAGCGTCGGCTATGCTTCTGAGTTTATCCACAAAGCCCTTCGGAACAATGTAATTTACCGAGACGCGGCCAATTACTTCCGAAGGCAAAGCAGAAGAAAAAACCGGCACGATACCGACAACTGCATCCCCTATATTGGTAGGTTGAATCGTAGATGCTTCTTTACCGGAATAAATATCTTCTATCATTTTCGGGTCAAGAGTCACCGGAACAAGTTCCGGATGTTCGGCATCAGCAAAAACCGTTCTTTCTTTTTGAAAATCAAAATAAGTTTCAACCATGCCTACCTTATAATTTTTTTGGCGTTGACCGATGAAACTTTTCAGGTACTCGACCCTTTCACTTTCATAGAGATGGTTTCTGGTAATATCGGCGCTGATTTGGCGGGCATTGAACTTGGCTTGTTCCCCCATTTGCTGGTAATAAACCTGAGCTACTTCCAACGACCGGTTTAAGGCATCACCAATTTTAATATTGAACCAGAACTCCATGCTGTATGAAAGAAAATTGACGGCAAACAAAAAAAGTAAAATTGTCGGAATGAGTGATAACCCGACAAAAGTAGCCACCAGTTTCGTTCTTAGCCTGGAACCGATAATTCCGCGGCGGTGCTCATAAAATAGTTTGACGACATTCCTGATAATCAGAAAAAGCAGGAGAATTATAAGAATAGCATTAAGGCTGGTAAGACCATAGACGAAAATGTTTGTTGATAGAGGCAAATCGTTTTTGTTGAAAAATTGACTGGCAAGCAGCGTAAAAGTAATTGCTAAAATGCCCACAGCTACCATGATAATCCGCTCACGGCGGCGTCTTTTTAATTCCTTTTCATCGATATTGCTTTTTTTTTGTTTTATTTTCATCGGCTAATCAAGGCCACTCCCGTACAGCAAAAATGAATTCACCCGCTAATAGGAAAAATTCTGTCGATTCCATGCCGTTTCAAAATCCCAGAAAGAAACGAAGAAAAATACATACTCCATGCGCAAAGGCAGGCGAACCTTATCCATTTTGACTTTAATCAACATATAATAATTTTTCCCCTTTGTAAGTGAAGACAGAGGAACCGCAATTATTCCATTAAAATCAGTCATTGCCTTTTGCGCACTTTCAAAATCAGAAAAAATAACAGGCTGCTGGTTGCCATTGGTGTAAATACTAAATATCTTTTTGAGATTGTCATATTTCATAGTGCGTTTAATTTCATGACCTGTTATTTTTTTATCCCATACAAGAGACCTTTCCTGATAAACTTCCAGTTGCAGAGTAAAGACTGCGGGAATTCCGGCTAAAATCGCCATTTCCATTTCGGGTTTAAAACCGTTGACCAGGCGCGCGTATAAAAGAACGCTTTCTCTATTATTCGTAACCAAAATATCCGTAATTTTCGGGTCAATAGCCTGCACCTTCATTGGCAGCGCCATAAAACCAAAAACAAGAAACAAGAAAATCAAAAACAATCTTTTATTTTTTATCTTATTCATAAAAAGCCTGTTTATCCAAAATTTAAAACAAGTAAAATCACGCAGTACTCGTATTAAAATTTAAAAGGGTTACGGCATGAAAGAAACCAGCCTTAAAATTTAATCTGTAATCTTAGGCAACCTATCGATAAAAATCAAGATTTATTTGGTTTAAGCCCGAATGGCGTCGAGAATTTTAAAGGAAGGAATTTTTTTGAGAAAATTAAGCTTATGTACTTCTTCTTTATTGATAGAATTAACAATTTCCCAACAATCTTTTTTAGCCATTAACTCTCTAAGCAAAAGATTATTTAAACGATGGCCGGATTTGTAAGCTATAAAATGTCCTATTATCGGCATTCCCAACAAAAACAAATCTCCGATCGCATCAAGAATTTTATGTTTTACAAAAACATTCTCGATGCGTTGTCCTTCTTTATTGATAATTTTTTTCTCATCGAGAACAATTGCATTTTTCAGCGATCCACCCAGCGCCAGACCTTTGGCCTGCAGAAATTCCAGATCTTTCAAGAAACCGAAAGTCTGAGCAGCGCAAATATCTTTTTCATATATTTCATCCGAGAAAGTCATGTTTAATGATTGTTTACCGATAACAGGGTGTTTGAAATCTATTTCATAAGTTATTTTAAATTCATCCGCAGGCATAAACATGGCGCTGCCATCGCCGTTATTCACCGATACAGGTTTCTTAATAATCAACATTTTTTTATTTTTCTTTTGAACGTGCGTGCCGACTTCCTTGAGCATATTCACAAAAGGAAGTGCGCTGCCGTCCATAACAGGCACCTCAAAAGAATCAAGTTCTACAACAGCGTTATCAACACCCATCCCGCTGAACGCCGATAAAAGATGTTCCACTGTAGAAACAGTAACCCCGTTGGAACCTAATGTTGTGGCCAGCGTCGTATCGCAAACATTGTCGTAGCGGGCCAGAATCGGCATTGCTTCGGGCAAATCCTTACGGATAAAAACTATGCCTGTATCAGCCGGTGCCGGTTTTATCTTCATGTTGATTTTACGGCCGGTATGCAAACCTATGCTGGAACAATTTATTTCTTTTTTAAGTGTACGCTGAAGATTCATACTTTTTCCCAAAATAAAAAATTGATACTTTAAATAACAGCAATTAGCATACCATATCCTGCAATATTCGTCATAAAATATATCATGTTGTAATAATTATGTTTTTATTGAAACACGCATCGATTAAATCGGTTGTTTTCTGTCTTGGTGTGGCATAATCGCCACAGTTAATTACTTATTATAAACCATTTCGATTTTTTTGGATAACGAGGCGATGAGGAGGAGGCTCCGCAGGCGTATATGCTCCGGAAGTGCGACCTAAAAGGAGCACAATAAAAAAATGAATTATTTCCTTGCCGGTTAGCTACGCCACAATTGCGTAGCTAACTAATACGTTGAGGAAGCTGACGACGAAGCCAACAAAGTTAGCCGAAGATCGGGAGCGCATCCCTCAGGGGAGCGCATAGTAAATAATGTCTTTGCCTTACCGATAATTACCACCTGCAAGGTGGTAACTTATTCCATTTCTAAATCTACAGTGCATTAATTATCCAAGGCCACGCGACGATCGAATGCACACGATTTGGATTGTTTTCCAAATTGCGTAATGCTTCCTCTAAATGATTTTCAAGCGAATCCATACTATCAAATACTCGATTGTGAAAATATTTCTCTCTTAAATCATCCCCTATATGCTCTACCGGATTAAGTTCTGGAGAATAAGGCGGTAAATGAACGAGACGAATATTGTCTGGTATCTTAAGTTCAGTACTTCTATGCCAACCGGCGCCGTCCAGAATCATGATCACGCGGTTACTGGGGTGCCTTGTGGCAACTTCATCCAGAAATATCTGCATACAATCTCCATTCACGTATGGAAGAATCAGAGAATCCATCTTGCCGTCACTAACAGAAACGGCTGCGTAAGCATATGTATATTCCTGACTAACCATTGCCTGGCAAACCGGACGAATGGGTTTCGGGCACCAACAATATCTCGTGGCGGAAATGAGTCCAAAACGAGCTTCATCCATAAACATC
>JQDQ01000082.1 GCA_000747625.2 Smithella sp. SCADC | reverse complement strand
CGTTATTTTTTTGCCCTATAATTCCGCCGCACTTGTGATTTTACTTATATCATTTTTTATACTTTTGCGGAGAAAAGTAAATGGCTGCTGTTATCGATGGCAATAAAATTGCACAGAATATTCGCAACGAAGTGCGCCAAAGCGCGCTCGAATTCAAAGAAAAAACAGGAATCGTTCCCGGTCTTGCTGTTGTGCTTGTCGGCGAAGACCCTGCCTCGCAGGTCTATGTAGGAAAAAAAGCTAAGGCATGCGCCGAAGTTGGTTTTCTTTCCCGCGAGTATAAGCTGCCCGCGGAAACGAGCGAAGCGAAACTGTTGAGCTTGATCAATGACCTCAACAAGGATCATCTCATTCACGGAATCTTAGTTCAGCTTCCGCTTCCGGAACAGATATCCACGGAAAAAATCATTGCCGCCATTGATCCGCACAAAGATGTAGACGGCTTTCATCCTTACAATGTCGGCGGACTTGTGACAGGCTCGCCTTTGTTTATTCCCTGCACACCCCGGGGCATCATGGAATTAATTGCCCGCACCGGTATCGACCTGAAAGGTAAAGAAGCCGTTGTGGTCGGGCGCAGCAATATTGTGGGAAAGCCAATAGCCCTGTTACTTTTGGCACAACATGCCACTGTTACTATTTGTCATTCACGGACAAAAGATTTACCTTCTGTTACCCGTCGGGCTGATGTTTTGATTGCCGCTATCGGCAAACCTCAAATGATTAAGGCGAACATGGTGAAAGAAGGAGCCGTCGTGATTGACGTGGGCGTTAACCGTCTGGAAAACGGCAAACTGGCGGGCGATGTCGATTTTAACGAGGTTGCTCCCAAAGCATCCTTTATCACACCGGTTCCCGGCGGTGTGGGGCCGATGACCATCGCCATGCTGATGAAAAATACCCTGGACGCAGCCTTAAAAAATACTTAAGTAAATTAAGATGGTATTTCGAAACTTATCATTGTCAAAAAGGTCATAATGAAATTATCCATAATAATAATAACGAAAAATGAAGAAAAGAATATTAGAAAATGTCTAGATTCCGTTACTTGGGCTGATGAAATCGTTGTCCTTGATTCTGGCAGCACAGATGATACTATTGCCATATGCAAACAGTATACTGACAAAGTTTATGAAACGGACTGGATTGGTTTTGGACATCAGAAGAATCGGGCATTAAAATATGCTTCAGGAAATTGGATATTGTCATTGGATGCTGATGAATGGATAACACCGGAATTAAAGGCTGAAATTCTGATGACAATACAAAATCCCGGAAATTATGTGGCCTTTGATATGCCCAGGCTGTCAAGTTGTTGCGGCCAATATATACATCATAGTGGGTGGTGGCCCGATTATATTACTCGTCTTTGCCGTAGGGACAAGGCACGATTTAGCGAGCAAATCGTTCATGAGAGAATGATTGTTGATGGGTGCGTCGGCCGTTTGTCCAATCATATAATGCATGCGTCTTATAAAGATTTGGGGCATGTATTGACCAAACTTAATCGATATTCAACAGATGGTGCTGATTTATTACTTGCCGAGGGGGCTAAATCTTCATTATTAAAAGCCATATCACATGGGTTATGGAGTTTTATTTACACTTATATAGTACGTATCGGATTTCTTGATGGTCGTATGGGGTTTATACTTGCAGTTTACAATGCAGAATGCACTTACTACAAGTATCTAAAACTAATGATGTTAAATAAAAAATAAAAATTAAGTATACTGTCGTACGGGTGTACGCCTCATATTACGTTTCAAACTCGGGGAAATGACGGTTGACGAAGAACGCCCAAAAATGCTCCCAACGATTGCTTAAGATGAGGGAACGAAGCGTAAGAACAGCCTGTCCGCCATCAATGGTCCATCGCATGCCCGATTTCTTCATTCGAGTACCGATGAGATTTTTGCAGGCGGCTTCAACAACACCGCTTCCGACAGGGAGTTTGTTCTGTTGCAATTCGAAGTAATTCATTCTCCTTCTGTATTTGTCACAGAATGTCAACATAAAATGTAAATAAGCCTATTGTGCAAGCAATTTATCACGTAATATGAGGCGTACACCCGTCGTAGGATAATTTGATTTGTTTCTAAATAATAGATATTACGCCAATCGATCTGATACTATCTAGTACGGTAAGAAGAGTGAAACCAAGTTTGGAAATTGATCCAACCCTAGCCTCGTTGAATACCAAGAAAATCAGTTTTTGCTATAGACCTGACATTGACGGCATTAGGGCTTTCGCGATTATGGTCGTAATAGCATACCACGCGTTCCCCGAATTAATTCCGGGAGGTTTGATCGGTGTCGATGTATTTTTTGTAATATCGGGCTATTTGATCACGTCCATATTGGTTTCGAGCCTAAGCTTTGATGAAAAGCCTATTCTGAAATTCTACATCCGACGCGTGCGTCGAATTTTCCCAGCATTAATTATGGTTCTTGCTTCAGCCTATGCGTTCGGTTATATTGCATTGTATGCAGATGAGTTCAAAGAACTGGGGCTGCATTTGTTTCCAATTTTGTTTATCTGCGTGAGGCGGGCTATTTTGATCACAGCGCGGAATTGAAACCATTGCTGCATTTGTGGTCCCTTGCAATTGAAGAACAGTTTTATTTGTGTTGGCCCGTGCTTCTTCTGCTCGCAGTGAAAACCAAAATAACGCTAACGCGCTTAGCACTACAACGCCGGTTACTTGACAGTTGATTAATCATGGTGTATACTCCTGA
>JQDQ01000081.1 GCA_000747625.2 Smithella sp. SCADC | reverse complement strand
GAAACGAAAAAAACACTGTTTAGAGAAGAAGATTTACCTTTTTACAAGAAACAGCTCCGAGTGGTGTTCGGCTCCAATGGTATGCTTGATCCAACGCGACTTGATGATTATCTGGCCATCGATGGTTACCAGGCGCTGGCCAAAGTTCTTTCTGAAATGACACCGGAAGGTGTAATCAACGAAGTGAAAAAAGCCGGATTGCGTGGCCGCGGCGGCGGCGGATTCCATACGGCCGTAAAATGGGAAGGCGTACGCAAGGCGCATGGCGAACCCAAGTATGTCATTGCCAATGGCGATGAAGGCGATCCCGGCGCCTATATGGACAGAAGCCTCATGGAAGGTAATCCCAACAGCATCATCGAAGGAATGATTATCGGCGCTTACGCGGCAGGCGCGAGCGAAGGTTATATCTATGTGCGAAACGAATATCCGCTGGCGGTGACACATCTGACAATGGCGATTGCGGCGGCCAGAGAAGCCGGCCTTTTAGGCAAAAACATTTTAGGCACGAAATTTTCATTTGACATTAAAATTAATAAAGGAGCGGGAGCATTCGTCTGTGGTGAGTCATCCGCTTTGTTTGCTTCGATTGAAGGCCGTGCTGGTGAACCGCGCGCCAAATATGTTCACGCTGTGGAGAAAGGTCTGTATGACAAACCCACAGTACTAAATAATGTGGAAACATGGGCTAACGTTCCTTTGATAATTAATAAAGGGGCAGACTGGTATGCTTCCATCGGCACCGAAGGCTCCAAGGGAACAAAGATATTCTCGCTGGTCGGCAAGATTAACAACACCGGCCTTGTTGAAGTTCCGATGGGAACCACTCTCTATGAAATCATCTACGACATGGGCGGCGGCATTCCCAAAGGTCGCAAATTCAAAGCCGTGCAGACTGGCGGACCTTCCGGAGGCTGTATTCCGGAGAGCCTGCTTGATATACCTGTTGATTTCGACAAACTCTATGAAGTCGGCTCAATGATGGGTTCCGGCGGCATGATTGTCATGGACGAAACTTCCTGCATGGTGGATGTTGCCAAATACTTTACCGCCTTTTTACAGGAGGAATCCTGCGGCAAATGCGTGCCCTGCCGTGAAGGTGTTCGCCGTATGAGAGAAATTCTTGATGATATCTCTTCGGGCAAAGGACGGGAAGGCGATGTAGAACTTCTGGAAAAAATAGCCACCGGCGTTGCGGACGGCTCTCTTTGCGCGCTGGGCGGCAGCGCTCCCAATCCGGTACTCAGCACCATCAAGTATTTCCGTGAAGAGTATGACGCGCACATCAAAGAACACCGCTGTCCGGCTGGTGTCTGCAAGGCGCTCATCGCCTACAGCATTGACGCCGAAAAATGCACCGGTTGTGGTGTCTGTCTTAAAGCATGCCCCACACAGGCAATCAGCGGCGAAAAGAAGAAAGTTCATAAAATAGATAATAACAAATGTACCCGTTGCGGCGCGTGTATTGAAAGCTGCAAATTTGAAGCAATTCTTGTGAAATAAAAAGGTAGGATAAGCCATGGTAAATTTGACTGTTGACGGAAAAAATATATCGGCGCCGAAGGGGACTATGCTTCTGGAAGCAATTCGTGGCGCGGGCATTGCTATTCCCACTCTCTGCGCACATGAGGCGGTAAGCCGTTCCGGAGCTTGCCGGCTTTGCGTTGTTGAAATAAAAAAAGGCAATCGGACAAGAATCGTCACTTCCTGTCTCTACGGCGCGGAAGAAGGGCTTATCGTTGATACAAAAAGTGACCGCGTTCTTAATGTGCGGCGTCTGGTAATGGAGTTGCTTTTAGCGCGCTGTCCCGAATCCGAAGTTCTACAGAAACTGGCGAAAGAACTTTGCGTGGAATCGCAGGCAAGGTTTGCCGCCGATACGGATAAAGGCAAATGTATTTTATGCCGTTCCTGCGTACGCGTGTGCGAAGAAGTTGTCGGCGTGAGCGCTATCGGTCTTTTCGCCCGCGGTTCCCAAAAAACCGTCGGCACTCCTTATAATGAAAAATCGGACGTCTGCATCGGCTGCGGAGCTTGTGTTTATGTTTGTCCGACCGGCCATATTGAAATGACTTCAACCGGCGACAAACGCAAAATCTGGGGGCGCACTTTCAAGATGCAGACTTGCGCGAAATGCGGCAAGTTTTTCGCTCCCGTGGATCAATTAAAATTCATCAGCAAGAAAACCGGTGTTCCCTTAAACGAACTGACCGTTTGTACCGAATGCCGGTAGAATTTGTTTTCTAAAAAAATTAGTCGGTTAAGTATTGTTGCGGCGGGATTAGTTTTTACTGCCAGTGCGTTGTAGTCGGCGTTTCTTTAATTTTTTTCTTCTGTTATCAATAAAATGGGAAGCATAAAAAATCTAGAGCCTTTATTAACAAAATATTTACTTTATGATCTTGACTTTTAGCCATAGAAGAGCTATTTTCAATAGTTGTGTATGAAGAATTAGGCGGCGATCCGTTTTTCTTCAATACCGTTTGTCACCTTGCACAATAA